>JALFQD010000263.1 GCA_022785265.1 Clostridium sp.
TTCTGCTAAGACACTAGTAGGCTCTGCTGTAAGTGGAGAAGGACTTGTTAATGTTTATAGGGGTACTGGTAGTGTATGGCTTGCTCCAACAATAAAAATCTATGATACAATAAATATGGCAAGTGCTTATGGAGCTTCTTCCACAGCAAGTCTTAACATGAATACAAGTAGAAGCTAATAAACATAAACAATACAAAGTGAATATATTATTTTGCTTTTCCTTCTTGTTTAGGCTCTAAGTTAATGCAAAGTTAATTCACATTAAAAAAATCTTTATATATATATATTAGATAAATTAAATGGAGCTGTTGCACAAAGAATTTCCACACAATATATAGTTCATTTTATATATTTAAAATGCTATATACTGTGTGGAAATTTTCTTATGCAACAGCTCTATTTAATTTTTTTATACTTTTTTAAAATAAATTGACTTTTTCTTAAAATAGAGTGATAATAACTATATGATATTGATTATCATTATGATATAAGGAGGATTTTCAAATTGTTTTATACAAATGATATATTAAAAATTTTTAACAACTGTTGTGAATTTCCAATAACATTAATAGATTGTAATTACAATGTTATATATACAGAAGGTTTTAAAGAAGATTTTAAACCTATATTTTCAAAATTTGTAGAAGATTCAATATTAACTAACATTCCTTTTAATGCTACTCCTTTAACTTGGAATTATGAAGACAATATAAGCTATTATATTATTCCTCAAAAAATTGATGAAAAAATTCAATATTTTTTAATAGGTCCTTATAAAACTCAAGTTAATTCCACAAAACACCCTAATGTTCCTTTAATGGACATGAAATGTTTAAAATATCTTTATGATTTGCTTATGAATATAATAAAAGATTACTCTTCAAATAAGCTTGTTGCTTTTTCTCCTAATATATCTAGAGTTATAAAGCATGTTGAAGATAATTATTCTGAACCAATTTGTGTTTCATCAATATGTAAAGACTTTAATATGAATAAATGCTATTTTTGTAGATTATTTAAAAAAGAGACAGGCATTACATTTATCCAATATTTAAATAACTTTAAGGTTGATAAAAGTAAAGAACTATTAAAAAATACAAATCTTTCTCTTTTAGAAATTGCTTTTGAAGTAGGATTTTCAAATCAAAGTTACTTTAGTACAATTTTTAAAAAAATTACTGGTACAACTCCTCTCGATTATAGAAACTCCTTTAAAAATTAAAAATAGCAAAATGAATATATTATTTTGCTCTTCAGTCTATCTTCTCAAAGTTTTGACAAAATAATATATTCACTCTGCTCTAATTAAAAGAAAATTTATTGATAAATAGCTTTTATAGGATCCATCTTTGAAGCATTTCTAGCAGGAATTATACCAAATATAACCCCAACTAAAACTGATATAGATGCTGAACCTATAAGAGTTTTTGCAGTTAATACAGCCTTAAAGCCTTCAATAGGAATAAATGTACTTACTATACTTCCTAATATATATCCTAAAGCTATACCAATAATTCCTCCAACTCCAGTTACTATTATTGCTTCAAATAAGAATTGGAAAAGTATTGTTCTTGGCTTTGCACCTATTGCTCTTCTTATACCAATTTCTCTTTTTCTTTCAGTTACAGAAACATACATTATGTTCATAACTCCTACTCCACCAACAAATAATGCAATTCCAGTTATTGCAGAGACAAAAGTTGTAATAGCTCCAATAATAGTTGTTAAAATTTCTATTTCTTCAGAGGAATCTTGAAGTTTATATTCTCCAGCTAGGCTTACATGATTTGTTTTTAAGGTTTTAGTAACTTCATCTAACACTGTATCTTTATCAAATTTAGGGTCAACATATACATATATTGCTGAAATATAATCTGATGAATTTGTTGACTTTAAATTTTCCTTTGGAATAAAACAATACATAGATGCCATATAATCCATTAAATTGGTTGACTTTTTAGTTACTCCTACAATTTCGTAAATATCTCCATTAAAGGATATTCCTTTTCCTATAGAATCTTCTATTTTATCAAATAAGCCTAAAGCAACATCTTCATTAATTACTATTCTATTTTTTCCTTCATCACTTTCAGTAAGATTTCTTCCACATTGAACCTCTAAACTATCTACTCCAGCAGTTAAAATAGTATAAGTTGTTTTATTAAAAAACGAAACATTTACCATTTGAAATTCAGAAGTTCCTGAATCAGATATAGCCTCTACATCCTTTACTCCATTAATATTTTTTACATCATTTATATCATATTCTTCGAACCAATCCATATAATAACCCTCTTCATTTTCTGGTTCAAAATTTATTTGATATTTATTAGAATTTGTACTTTCCATTGATTTACTTACATAATCTGATAATCCATCACCAATTGATTTTACAGTTACTGTAGAACTTATTCCAATTATTATTCCTATCATGGTTAAAAATACTCTTAATTTATGTGCCTTAATGCTATATAAAGACGTTTTTATTAAGTCAACTATAGACATATTATTTTCCCTCCCATATAACACCATCTTTTATTTTTATTACTCTTGTTGCATAGTTTACTAAATCTCCATCATGGGTGACCATAATAATTGTTTTCCCTTGCTTATTTAATTCTTTTAATATGTTCATAATTTGAATTCCTGTTTCACTATCAAGAGCTCCTGTAGGTTCATCTGCAAATATTACATAAGGGTCATTTATTAAAGCCCTTGCAATTGCAACTCTTTGTTGTTGTCCTCCAGATAATTCTTTAGGATGTCTATCTATCTTTTCCTCAAGACCTACTAAAGTTAAATATTTTAAAACAAGTTCTTCTCTTACCTTTTTACTTACATTTCCTTTATAAATTAATGGAAGTTCTACATTTTTTCCTATAGTTAAAGAATCTATAAGATGAAATTGTTGAAAAATAAATCCCATATATTTATTTCTAAGTTCTGATTTTTTATTTTCATCTATATGAGTAACCTCTTCATTATTAAATAAATAAACTCCATCATCAAATCTATCTAAAAATCCCAGTGAATTCATAAGAGTAGTTTTTCCTGAACCAGATTTACCCATTATCATTAAAAATTCACCTTGTTCAATTTCCATATTTAATGACTTTAATACATGAAGCTTTTCCTTGCCCGTTCCATAATACTTATTTATGTCCTTAAGTTCAATAAGACTACTCATATTTCATTCCTTCTTTCGTATCTTCTGTAGGATTTGTAACAACTTCTTCTCCTTCTTCTAACCCACTTAAAATCTTAGCATCATCATTTTCTGAATCTTCATATTCAACATTTTGCTTTTTTAAAGCTCCATCTTCTACTTTATAAACAAAAGTTTCACCATTTTCTTCAATTATAGCTTCCTTTGGTATTTTAAGCTCCTTTTCTTCTTCAAAAACGGTTGCTTGAACATGATATCCATCTAAAATATTTTCTTGAGAATCTAATAAAAGAGTTACATCATAATTTGATAAAGAATTAGCTGAAGCATCCATAGATGATCCAATAGAAGAACTAGTTGATGGTTTTTTGCTTATCTCATCAACCTTTGCCTTTATAGTGCTATTATTTGCTATAACTAATACCTCTGCTTCTTGCTCTTTCTTAAGTTTTTCAACATATTTTTCACTTACACTTCCCTTAATATATAAGTCATTACTACTTATTGAAATAAAGACATTTGTATAATCATCTTTAGAACCTAATATAGCTACCACACCAGAAATATCAGCCTTCACCTCGATAGACTCATCCTTTTTTAAATTCTCTATTTTTTTATTACAATCCTTTATAGAATCATTTATTGTATCAAGCTGATCATTATATGAGCTTATTTCTGTTTCCAAACCTTGAACTTCTGCCTCTAAAGATTGAATTGAAGCT
>JALFQD010000271.1 GCA_022785265.1 Clostridium sp.
AGTATCACCATTCCAATCATCAAAGGCTTTTATGCCAAATAAATTATTAGCTTCACTTGAAAGGGAAGATTTACCCCACCCACTTTCTAAAATAGCCTGAGCAATAGTAAGGCTAGGAAGTATATGATTAGTTTCATACCCATCTAAAGCCCCTTCCTCTATACCAGCTATAAAGCTTTCTTGTTCTTCAGTTAAAGCATAAGAATTTTTCACATTACATGTCATTACCATAGAAGTTACAAGCAAAGATGTTATTGATGATAATATTATCCTTTTCTTCATTTTATTTAACCTCCGTAAAACCAAAATATCTATTCTCTGGTAAAAAATTAAAATTATGTATAATATATTACAATAAAATAATAATTTTGTAAATATATAGAAATTAAAAAATATAAAATAAAAAAACAGTTGCATTATTAAGAAATAATAGATTTCTAAATAAACAACTATTTTTTATTGCATAGGAATTATATAAATTAAATAACTACGTATGAATTATTAAGATTATTAATAAAGTTTAATATAAGAAAAAATTGAAAATTTCCTTTGGTTGAATAGTTAAAAAACATGAATTATTATTTCATATTGATTCTTAGACTATTAGCATAAAAGACAGATTGATAATTTTCTATTTTATTATTCAAAATTAATATTAAAAATTTTGTTTATTAAAACATTAGTTTCTTTATTTTATGAAGGCGTGACTTGTAGCCTGTCGATAAGTGAGAATCAAAATTTTATATTTTGTATTTCGAACTTACCCAGCGAACGAATGTGAGTCGGGCTTCCTATAAGATAGTGGTACTAATGTTTTTAAAACAAGTTTAATATTATATTTTATTTCCCAAGGTAAATAAAATCTTTTTCTTTTTTGCTTCTATCATCAAAAGGATTGTTTATAAGTGCTTTTGTAAAAAGTACAGGATAATTGTTTTTTAAATACTTCATATATTCTGCCCATTCAATAGCTAAATATTTATAAGCCACTTCAATATCTTTTTTTATATGTTCAAGCTCATATTTTTCAATTCCTGTATTGTATCTTGAGTTTAATTCTTCTTTTAAATGCATTATAGACATAAGCATTTCAGTAAAATTTTCATGGTCAGAAAGGCTGTCATTAGTTAATAGTGTTATTAAAAGCTCTTTATTTTTCTCAAGATTATTTTTTATATTTTCAAGATTAATTTTAGAAATATCTATATTATATCTATGTGTTAAAATATCACCTGTTAATATGTCAAATACTATAGTATCATCAAAATTTTCTTTAGTTGAATCTTGTTTTATTATTTTTAAATCTCCATCTCCTTTAGTAATATCTTTAAGTAAGTCTGTTCCAAGTTCAGAAAAGAAAAGCCCAATAAGCATATTTAATTTTTCTAAAATATGGCTATGCTCTCTTTTTTCAATGAGCTTATCAAGAACAAAGGTTGTACAAAAGACTTCCATTGGAACAAAGGCTATATCTGCTACAAGAAATATTAAAGTATGATGGGCATCTTGAAATATAAGATAGTGAATGTAATGTAGAAAAAGAGATAGTAGTACTAATCCTGCTCCTATTATAATTGTATTTTTTGTTGCTTTTTTCAAAAAAGTTTCCTCCTTAGGTGTAAATATCTAAATTATATTATCATAAATATTACAAGAAATGAAGTGAATCTTCTGTTTTGATGACTCCAAGTTAGGACAAAACAATAGTAAAATAATACAAAAAGTTACAAAATATCTATACTTTCACAAGAAGTGTAGGTATTTTGTTTTACACAAATTTAACTTATTTAAAATAATTGATTAATATTTAAATGTTACTATATTAATGTTTTATACAAATATTATTAAATGAGGGAAAAGGAATGAAAAAAAGAACAAAAAGAATTATTAACAGTGCATTATGTTTAACAACAGTTTCAACAATACTGTTAGGACATGGAAATAACTTTACTTTAAGTTATGCAAAGAATGTTTATGCAGAAGTAAAAGGCTTATCTCATGATGGGACATTTAGTGTTGATAGTTTAACATTACAACCTGGAGAAACCACATCATCTATCAATTTAAACTGGTATGCTCCAGAGGGGACAACACAATCAAAGATTCAATTTGGTAATGAAGTTTATGATGTATCAGTGAATCAATTAACACCCCCAACTGAATTAAAAGAGGATAAATATAAAGATACAGGTAAGCTTGTATGTAAAACTTCCATTAATGGTTTACAACCAGATACAAAATACACATACTATATTTCAAACGATGGAGGGAATACTTGGTCAAAAGAGTATACATATACAACCCCATCATCAGATAATTTCTCTTTTGGATTTACAAGTGATCCCCAAATAAAAGAAAATAATGAAACTAATAGTAATGGATGGAATCCAAGTGATGGGACTAACAAAACTGGTTGGGCACAAATGATGAAAGAACTAGAAGAACAAAATGTTGATTTAGTTGTGTCAGCTGGAGACCAGGTGGAAGATCAAAGCTGGGGAAAATCTAGTGAATATGAAGCATTTTTTGCACCTGAACAAATGACTTCAATTCCTTATGCACCTGCAGTAGGTAATCATGATAGACATTATATGTTTGCAGACCATTTTAACTTGCCAAATGAAATGAATACCTTAAATGAAGTAAAGACAACATTTAGAGGACAAAATAGTGGAACAAGTCAAAGTCATGGTAATTATATTCAAGCCACAAATGATGAAATCGCTAATAATAGTGCTTCTAATGGAGTAACACCTAACAGTGAAGGACAATATGATTTTACTGAACGACGTGAAATGGAAACAAGAGGAAATTATTACTATTTGTATAATAATGTATTGTTTGTAACTCTTAATACTGGAGCATACCCTGGTGGTAATGATGCATTAGAAGGTGAAAATGGAGATAATCCATCTGTACCAAGTGCGAATAAAGATAATTCGGAGGCAGAAGCAATTGTTGATAATTTCCGTAAAACTTTAAGTTCTGCTACAAGTGAATATAAGGGTCAATATAATTGGATTATTGTAACTCATCATAAATCAACCCAGACAGTTGCTAAGCATGCCGCTGATTCTGATATTGAAAATTATGTAGATGCTGGTTTTGAAAAATTAATGGATGAATATAATGTTGATTTTGTGTTAGGTGGTCATGACCATGTTTATTCACGTAGTTATGTATTAAAAGATGGTAAGCGTAATAGTGAAAGATTAGATACAATTAATGATGCAGATGGAACAATTTATATTACTGGAAACTGCAGTTCTGATATGCAATATTACACACCTTTTGAAAAGGCAGATAAAACAAATAATGTTGATTATCCAGTTCTTGCTAATGGGGAAATGGGCTCTGCTGCTTATTTAAAAGGTGAATCCTTACCAATAGGAAATCAAGAATGGAATCAAGAGTATAGTCCAAGTTATGCAGTTTTTAATGTTAATAGTAATACTATTTCAGTTAAGGTATATAATTTAGATGGAGATAGTAATGATCCTATAAGTAAAGAAATTGATGCTTTTACTGTAACAAAGGATATTAATGGTGGAGATAAAACAGAGGGATTTGAAAATAAAACTTCTGATCTTAAGTTACAACAAACAGCACGTTATGTTTCTGGTATGACAAATCCTGATGGAGGTGTTATGGAAATAGTAGATTATAATACTCAAACTGGATGGGCTTATGCTATAAATGGGCAGTCTGGAAAATTAACAGCTATTGCTATTAAAGATATTGAAAATAAAGATAAAGTTGATTTGCTAGATGGAAATGATATTGATATAAAGTCATTAGTTCAAGTAGATGGATTTGTATATGGAGATATGACTTCAGTAGCTGTTTCTCATGATGGAAAAACATTAGCTGTTGCCATTCAAGCAGAGGAATATGATAAAAATGGTAGAGTTGCTTTATTCGATTGTGAAAAGGATGGAACATTAACTTTTAAACAAAGTCTTGAAGTAGGTGTTCAACCAGATATGCTTACCTATACTAATGATGATAAAAAAATATTAACTGCTAATGAAGGAGAACCTAGAGAAGGTTATGAAGATGATGCAGTTGATCCAAAAGGAAGCATTAGTATTATTAATGTACAAAGTCAAGAAGTAGAAACAGTAGATTTTACATCATTTGATAATAAACGTGAAGAATTAGTTAATGATGGAATAATACTTAAGAAAGATACTGCACCTTCTGTTGATTTAGAACCTGAATATATTGCTGTAAGTGATAAGAATGCATATATTTCTCTTCAAGAAGCAAATGCAATTGCAGTATTAGATTTAAATACTAATAAAATTAAAGATATTTACTCTGCAGGGTATGAAGATTATAGTAAAGTAGCTATAGATATTGATAAAAAAGATGAAAAATATGATGCAAAGACCTATGAATCATTAAGAGGTATTCGTATGCTTGATGGTATATCTGTTTATACTGTAGATGGTGTAGATTATTTACTTACTGCTAATGAAGGGGATAGCAGAGAATGGGGAAATTATCTTAATGAAGATGAACGTAATTTTGGTAAGGGAAAAACATCACCTACTGGAAAGATTACTGCTGAAAATAGTGGCTTAACAGGAAAAGTTGTATTCTTTGATGCTAATGATTATGATGGATTAGATAGTGAAAATGATTATTTATTTGGTGGAAGGTCCTTTACAATTTATAAGATTGAGGATAACTTCTTAACAGAAATCTTTACAAGTAAAAATGATTTTGAATCAAAGACTTCAGAATATATTCCAGATTACTTTAACTGTTCTAATGATGATAAAACAATAGATGACCGTTCAGGTAAAAAAGGTCCAGAACCTGAAACAGTTATAATAGGACAAATTGAAGATAAAACTTATGCATTTGTTGGATTAGAAAGAATTGGTGGAATTATGGTTTATGATATTACTGAACCATATAAGGCAACATTTGTAAATTACATTAACTCTCGTGATTTTAGTTCAGATATAGCTGGAGATGACTCCCCAGAAGGATTACATTTTATTTCTGGTGAAGATAGTTTAACAGGACAAGCACAATTAGTTGCTGCTTATGAAGTATCAGGAACTGTTGGAGTTTATGATGTTACTTTAGAAAAAAATACTTCATCAGATAATAATGATGATAATAAGCCAGAAGATACTCCATCAGATAATAATGATAATAAATTAGAAGATACTCCATCAACTGATAATAAACCTAGTCAGAATGATAATCCTCAAACAAGTTCTGAATCAAAAGATAATAATAGTAATAAGGATAAGGAAGAAAATAAAGGTTTAATTGTAAATACTAAAGACTTTGCAGACACTATGACATTAGTTACAGGGGTATTAGGTTCTGCTGTTATACTTATAACATTAGCTAAAAAGAAAAAAGAATCTTAATAGATGGTGATTTTAATAACTTTATAAATCTGTGAAAGTTAAGGTATTAAGTAAAGGTAGAAAAATAGTGATTAAAATGTCACTAATTTCTACCTTTTTCTTAATTATAAAAAGAGAATAAATAAATAAAATAAAATTAAAAAACAAGTTTTTTATAAAATAATACAAGAAGTTACAAAATCTTTACACTTTCACTAGAAAGTATAGAGATTTTGTTTTATAATAATAGCAGATATATTTATGAAAATATGATAAAATAGTAAAGTAAGAAATTGAAATAGAGAAAAGAGGGGGACTTATGAAAAGAAACAGTGGTATAATAATGCATATTACTTCATTGCCAGGAGAATATGGAATAGGAACGTTAGGAAAAGAAGCTTACAGATTTGTTGATTTTTTAGATAGAGCTGGACAAAAATATTGGCAAATATTACCTCTGGCACAAACAGGATATGGAAATTCTCCATATCAAAGTTGTTCTGCATTTAGTGGAAACCCATATTTAATTGATTTAGACATACTAGCAGAAGAAGGGTTATTAGCTAAACAAGATTATGTTAATGTGGATTTTGGAAAGGATAATACTTATATTGACTATGGAAAAATATTCAATAACAAATTAGCAGTTCTTAAAAAAGCTTATAAAAATTCAGTTGGAAAACTTAATAGAGAAATTCAAGAATTTAAAAATGAACAACACCATTGGATTTATGATTATGCTCTTTTTATGGCTATAAAAACTAAGTTTAACAATATTCCTCTTAAAGACTGGGATGATTCTATAAGAAAAAGAGATTATAACACTTTACAATATTATAGAAGAGAATTAAAGGATGATATTGATTTTTGGACTTTTGTTCAATATGAATTCTTTAAACAATGGAGAAATCTTAAAGCTTATGCAAATTCTAAAAATATTGAAATAATAGGAGATATTCCTATATATGTAGCAGAGGATTCTGTTGATGTTTGGACAAATCCACAAGACTTCTTCTTAGATAGAGATTTACATCCATCAGTAGTTTCAGGATGCCCACCAGATGCATTCTCAAAGACTGGTCAACTTTGGGGAAATCCAATATATAACTGGCCACATCATAGAAACACAGGCTTCGGCTGGTGGAAAAAGAGAATAATGGAAAACTTAAAGCTTTATGATGTAATAAGAATAGACCACTTTAGAGGCTTTGAGGCTTATTGGGAAATTCAAGCTGGAGAAAAAACAGCTGTTAATGGAAGATGGGTAAAAGGTCCAGGAATAGATTTATTTAATGCAATCAAAGCAGAACTTGGAGATGTTAAGATTATAGCTGAGGATTTAGGTTATATTACCCCAGAACTTCTTGCTTTTAGAAATGCTACAGGAATTCCGGGAATGAAGGTTCTTCAATTTGCTTTTGATACAAGAGAAGAAAGTGATTATCTTCCACATAACTATCCTAAGGATTGTGTGGTTTATACAGGAACTCATGATAATGATACTGTTATGGGATGGCTTGAAGAATCAGGCGGTAAAGAAGATGTTGAATTCTGCAAAAAATATTTAAGACTTAATGAAGAAGAAGGATATAACTGGGGCTTTATAAAAGGTGCATGGTCAAGTGTTGCTAATATCTCAATTGCATTATTCCAAGATTTTATTGGAACAGGTAGTGAAAGTAGAATGAATGTACCTTCAACAATGGGCTGGTGGAGATGGAGAGCTCAAAAGAAGGATATAAATAATGATTTAGCAGATAAAATATATGATATGACAAAAACCTATGGAAGATTAAAATAAATTCTAGAGGATTGTTGCATAAAAAAAAATAACAATTTATAGTAGATTGTTGTTTTGATTTTTTTGTAACAGTCCTTTTTTTCATTGTTGACAATGAATTTTTTTGGTGGTATCCTAAACAAGAAAAACACCTTTAATTTAATCCTGTGAGATTAATAAGGAAGATATAAAAAATTCATTTATAGCTATGGGATTATTGTGCCTTCCTTAAAAATAAGGAAAGGCTTTTTTTGTATAAATATATCAATTAAGGAGTGAATTTTATGGAGAATAAACATCTAATTGACCCAATGGATTTCTCAATTGAGGAGCTAGATGAAATATTTTGCTTAGCACAAGATATTATGAAATGCCCTAAAAAATATTCAAAAATTTGTGATGGAAAGATTTTAGCAACACTTTTTTATGAACCAAGTACAAGAACAAGATTTAGTTTTGAGGCAGCAATGATGAGGCTTGGAGGAAAGGTTTTAGGATTTTCAGAACCAAATTCAAGTTCAGCTTCAAAGGGAGAAAGTTTAGCAGATACTATAAAAATGGTTTCTATATATTCAGATATAATTGCTATGAGACACCCTCTTGAAGGTTCTGCAAGAGTAGCAACTCAATTTTCAAGTGTTCCAATAATAAATGCAGGAGATGGAGGACATCAACACCCAACACAAACATTAGCAGACCTTCTTACAATAACATGTTTAAAAGGAAATTTAACAGGGCATACTATAGGTATATGTGGAGATTTAAGATATGGTCGTACAGTTCATTCCTTAATAAAAGCTATGTCTAGATATGAAGGAACAAAATTTATTTTAATATCACCAAAAGAACTTAGAATACCTGCTTACATAAGAGATGAATTTATTAAAAAGAATAACATAGAATTTAAAGAAGTTGAAAGATTAGATGATGTTATAGAAGAATTAGATATCCTTTATATGACAAGAATACAAAAGGAAAGATTCTTTAATGAAGAGGAATATCTAAGACTTAAAGATAGCTACATATTAGACGCAGAAAAAATGAAAAGTGCAAAGGAAGATATGATAGTTATGCATCCTCTTCCAAGAGTAAATGAAATATCAATGGAAGTTGATGATGACAAGAGAGCTTCATACTTTAAGGAAGCTGAATGTGGAATGTATGTAAGAATGGCACTTATGTGTAAACTTTTGGGGGTATGTTAGTATGCTAGAAATAACAAGTATAAAAAATGGATTAGTAATTGACCATATAGAAGCTGGAATGGGAATGAAAATATTTAACTATCTTAAGCTTGATAAAACAGACTATAGAGTAGCTTTAATTATGAATGCAGAAAGTAAAGTCCTTGGGAAAAAGGATATCTTAAAAATAGAAAAAGATGATTTTAAGGATATAGATTATACTGTTTTAGGCCTTTTATCTCCAAGCATAACAATTGATGAAATAAAAGATAGTGTAATAGTAAGAAAGATAAAGCCAGAGCTTCCTAAGGTGGTTAAAAATATACTAATATGTAAAAATCCAAGATGTATAACAAGTACAGAAAAATATGTAAGTCATTCTTTTAAGCTAATGAATAGAGAAAAAGGAACTTACAGATGTGAATATTGTGATGAAATAACTAGATTATCAGATATGTAAAATAAGAATTAAATTGGGGTTGTTGCATCAAGAAATATTAATACAATATATAGTACTTTGCTCTGTATATTGTCATGAAATTTCTTTATGTGACAGTCTCTTTTTTTATATTATTAAGCTTAATCTTAATAATAAATTCAATCTGTCTTTTTTAGTACAAAGAAGAAAAAATATGATAAAATTATAATTAGGATTATAGATATGAAAGGAGTAATTAAATGATACTTATTAAAAATGGAAGGGTTATAGACCCTAAAAATAAAATAGATAAAAAGTTAGATATTATTATAAAAGATGATAAGATTTATAAAATAGGAAACTTTGAGGATGATGGAGAATATGAAAAGGTAATAGATGCAGAAGGAAAAGTAGTTTCTCCAGGGCTTATTGATGTTCATGTTCACTTTAGAGACCCTGGTTTTACATATAAAGAAGATATTTTTACTGGAGCAGAGGCAGCAGCTAAAGGAGGATTTACTACTGTAATATGTATGGCAAATACAAATCCAATAGTTGATAATGAAGAAACCTTAGAATACATATTAGATAAGGCAAAAAAAGCAAAGATAAATGTACTTCAAGCAGCAGCTATAACTAAAAAATTTATGGGAAAAGAATTAGTTGATATGGAAAAGCTAAAAAACTTAGGTGTTGTAGGCTTTACTGATGATGGACTTCCAATAAAGGATTCTAAATTAGTTATGGAAGCTATGGAAAAGGCAAAGGAATTAGATGTGCCTTTAAGCTTTCATGAAGAGGACCCAAGCTTAATAAAAAGTCCTGGAGTTAATGAAGGAGAGGTTTCAAAAAAGCTTGGAGTTGGAGGAGCACCAAATGTAGCTGAGGATGTTTTAGTTGCAAGAGATTGTATGCTTGCTTTAAAAACTAAAGCTAAAATAAGCATTCAACATATAAGTTCAGGAAATTCTGTAGATTTAGTAAGATTTGCAAAGTCTTTAGGAGCAAATGTAACAGCAGAAGCCACTCCACACCATTTTTCTATAACAGAAGAGGAAGTGTTAAAGCATAAGACACTTGCAAAGATGAATCCACCAGTAAGAACTGAAAAGGATAAGGAAAAAATAATAGAAGGTTTAAAGGACAATACAATTGAAATTATAGCAACAGACCATGCACCACACAGCAAAGAAGAGAAAGAAAGAGAATTAACAAAAGCACCAAGTGGAATAATAGGTCTTGAAACATCTTTAGCTTTAGGAGTTACAAATTTAGTTAAAAAAGGACACTTAACTCTTTTAGAGCTTCTTGAAAAGATGACCATAAATCCAGCTAAATTTTATAATTTAGAAGCTGGAACAATAGAAGAAGGAAAATTTGCAGATATAGTTATTTTCGATGAAAATGAAGAATGGATTGTACCAGAAAAATTTGCTTCAAAAGCAAGCAACACTCCATTTGTAGGAGAAAAATTATATGGAAAAGTTAAATACACAATCTGTAATGGAGAAATAGTATATAAAGATTAAAAAAATTGACAATAGGCATATTTGATGTTAAGCTAAGAAAAAAGAGAGACCTTTAAATTAATCCGAGAGATTAAAAAGGAAGCAATTAATATTTAACTTAGGGTTATTATGCCTTCCTTTATAAGAGGAAAGGCATTTTTTTATAAAAAATATTAGTATTTTTGATTTAAAATATATTTAGGAGGACTAAGCTAATGAGTTCAATAATGGATAAGCTTTATAAAAGAGTTGAGGAAAGAGGAGTAGTTTGTGTAGGTCTTGATACTGCTTTAGATTATATTCCAAGTTTTATTAAAGAAGGAAAATCAGATGAGGATGCTATAGTTGAGTTTAACAAAGGAATTATAGATGCAACAGAAGATGTAGCAGCTTGCTTTAAGGTACAAATTGCATATTATGAAGCACTTGGAATAGCTGGAATGATGGCATATAAAAGAACTCTTGAATATCTAAGAGAAAAAGATGCAATAATAATTTCAGATATAAAAAGAGGAGATATAGCAGCAACAGCAAAGCAATATGCAAAAGGGCATTTTGAAGGAGATTTTGAGACAGATTTTATAACATTAAGTCCTTATATGGGAATGGACAGCATTGAACCATATTTACCATACTTAGAAAGCGGAAAAAAAGGAATATTTAGTTTAGTTAGAACTTCAAATAAAGGTGCAGAGGATATAGAATATTTAGATACAACTTCAGGAGATAAGGTTTATACTGTTGTTGGAGATAAGCTTATGGAAATGGGTAAAAACTTAATTTCAGAGTGTGGATATCATCCACTAGGTGGAGTTATAGGATGCACTCATGTTGAAGAAGGAAAGGCTTTAAGAAAGAGATTTAATAGTATGTTCTTCTTAATACCAGGATATGGAGCACAAGGTGGAAAAGCCGAAGATGTTGCTATGTATTTAAATAATGGAAATGGTGGAGTTGTAAATTCATCAAGAGGAATTTTACTTGCATACAAAAAGTCAGGAAGACCAGAAGAAGATTATGCAAAATGTGCAAGAGAAGAAGCAATAAGAATGAGAGATGAAATAAAATCAGCAGTTGAAGCAATAAAGTAGGTAATAAAAGTAATTGAAAAAATGGAGGATGAAACATGGATTATAAAAAGTCTAAAATAATTTCAAATGAAAAAGTTATAGATAATATATATAAAATGGTTTGTGAAGACGAAAATGAAGTGAAAGCAGGACAATTTTATATGCTTAAGCTTCAAGGGCAAACACTTCTTCCAAGACCTATAAGCATATGTGAAAAGGATGAAAAAACAATAACATTTCTTTATGCAGTAGTTGGAAAGGGTACAGAAGAATATTCAAAGCTTGAAAAAGGAGACTATATAAACCTAACAGGACCTCTTGGAAATGGATTTAACCTAGAAGAAGACCTTGGAAAAGTTGCTATAGTATGTGGAGGAATTGGAACAGCTCCTATGGTAGAAGTTTCAAAAAGATTAAGAGCTTTAAAAAAGGATTCTACAATAGATGTTTATGCAGGCTTTAGAGATAATGTATATTTAATAGAAGAACTTGAAAAGTATGCAAACAAAGTTAATATAACAACAAATACAGGAAAGTATGGACATAAAGGCTTTGTAACAGATATATTAAAGCCAGAAGAATATGATACAGTACTTTGTTGTGGTCCAGAAATTATGATGGCTAAGGTAATTGAAATGTGTAAAAAGACAAATACGAAAATATATGTTTCAATGGAAAAACATATGGCATGTGGAGTGGGAGCATGTCTAGTTTGTACATGTAAGACAAAAGATGGCTTTAAGAGAACTTGTAAAGATGGTCCAGTATTTGATGGATACTATGTTGAACTATAATCGAAAGGAGAAGAAGTTATGTTAAAGGTTAATATCAATGGAGTAGAATTTAAAAATCCAGTTATAGCAGCTTCAGGAACCTTTGGTTTTGGTGCAGAATATAACAATTTTTATGATGTTGGAATTTTAGGAGGAATATCCTCTAAAGGGCTAACAATAAAGCCTAAGGAAGGAAATCCAGGTTTAAGAGTTTATGAAACTCCATCAGGAATGATGAATTCAGTAGGATTAAACAATCCAGGAATAGATAAATTTATAGAAGAAGAGCTTCCAAAGATGATTGGCTATGGGACAAATGTCCTTGCAAATGTTGGAGGAGGATGCTTTGAAGATTATGCAGAGGCTATAGAAAAATTAAATGATACAGATGTACATATAATTGAGCTTAATATTTCATGTCCAAATGTAAAATGTGGAGGAATGGCATATGGAATAAAGGCAGATGTAGCATATGAATTTGTAAAAGAAATTAAAAAAATTTCAAAGAAGCCTTTAATGGTTAAGCTTTCACCAAATGCTGAAAATATAGTTGAAATGGCTTTAAAATGTGAAGAAGCTGGGGCAGATTCATTAAGCTTAATAAACACATTAAAGGGTATGGCAATAGATATTTATAAAAGAAAACCTGTTTTTGAAAATGTATATGCAGGATTTTCAGGACCTGCTGTAAAGCCAGTAGCTTTAAGAATGGTTCATGAAGTATCAAAAGCTGTAAGCATTCCAGTAGTAGGCTTAGGTGGAATAAGCACAGGAAAAGATGCAATAGAATTTATGATGGCAGGAGCTAGAGCCATACAAATAGGAACAATAAACTTTGCAAATCCAATGGCAGGAAAGGAAATTGTAGAGGAAATGGAAGCTTTTTGTAAAGAGCAAGGAATAAAAGACATTAATGAAATTGTAGGAATTATTTAAATTAAATATAATTGGAGGAATTAAAAATGCAACAATATAAAAAAGATTTTATAGAATTTATGATTGAATGTGGAGTTTTAACTTTTGGAGATTTTATAACTAAAAGTGGAAGAAAGACACCTTTCTTTGTTAACACAGGAAACTATAAAACAGGAAGTCAATTAAAAAGACTTGGAGAATTTTATGCAGCAGCAATAAAGGAAAATTTCCCAGAAAACTATAACATAGTGTTTGGACCAGCTTATAAGGGAATTCCACTAAGCGTTACAGTAGCAATGGCTTTAAGTGATAAATATGGAATAGATGTAAGCTATTGCTCAAACAGAAAAGAAGTTAAAGACCATGGAGATACAGGAATACTTTTAGGAAGCAAATTAAATGATGGAGATAAGGTTTTAATAGTAGAAGATGTTACAACATCAGGAAAATCAATATATGAAACTATGCCAATTTTAAAGGAACAAGCAAATGTAGATGTTGTTGGATTAATGATTTCAGTAAATAGAATGGAAAAAGGACAAGGAGAAGAATCTGCATTAAAAGAATTACAAGATAAATATGGATTTAAAGCTTGTGCTATAGTTACAATGGAAGAAGTTATAGAATATCTTTACAATAAAGAAGTAAATGGAAAAGTAGTAATAAATGATGAAATAAAAGCTAGAATAGATGAATATTACAAACAATATGGAGCAAAATAGGTTTTAAATATTAGCTTAATTGAAAGTTTGGCTTAGGTGAAAAATCTTAGTATCCTTATGTTATTCGGTTGCTCCGTCGACAGGCTCCAAGTCGCACCTTCATAAAATAAGTATACTAAGATTTTATTGAGCAAAGTTAATATTATAAGCATATTTAAAAGCTTAGCATTTTTTAAAACTCTTAAATTTTTTATGTTAAAAGGAAGCCCGACTCGCTTTGCTCGCTGGGTAAGTTCGAATAACAAAATGTAAAATTTTGATTCTCACTTATCGACAGGCTCTTGCGTCGCATCTTCATAAAATAAGGAATCTAAGATTTTATTGAGCGAAGTAAATATTATAAGCATAATGTAAAATTAAAGATATAAAATAAAAAGTGATGAAGTTGTTGTATTAAGAAATATTTTAATATTACATATAGTGTTTTGATAAAAAGTTGTTGTGCTATATGTTATTATTAAATATTTTTGTGCAATAACTTTTTTTATATAAGGGAATTGTATTATTCTGTGTTTTTTGGAATATTAGAAAATTATAATAGAAAAATTTCTATGAAATAATTTAATAATATAAAAAAATGTGGTAAAATTAAATTGTAGTATAAAAAAGGATTGA
>JALFQD010000317.1 GCA_022785265.1 Clostridium sp.
TTCACTTAAAGCTAAATTTTTATATCTATATTGACATTCCTTTTGATTTGGATTTATATAAATATATTTCTTTTTAATATCAGTTTTTTTATTCTCTAAGACAATAAAATCTATCCCTAGCTTACTGCAAAGCTCTACCTCTTCCTCTGCTCTTAAATCTACACCTAAAGTTATAAGTAAATCAGTTCCTAAAAAATCAATGTTATCTTTAAGATTTTTGCAATCAATCGTTCCTGATTTTATTCCATCATGAATTAAATACTCAACATCTGCATTTAAATATCTTAAAAGTAATGTTAATGATGCAACAGCACATATTCCATCTACATTTGATATTCCATAAACCATTATTTTTTTTCTATTGTTAATGGCATAAACTAATTTTTCTATAGCTTTATTCATATGTTTAAGTAAGAAGGGATTATATCCTGATATGTAATTTGGATAATATATACTATTCCAAACATTACTCATGATTCACTCCTCCATAAAATAAGAAAACAACTATATTATAATTTAATTTTATAATAATATCAATTCTTTTCAAAAGAAAAAAAGTGAAATAGATTTATTCTACTTCACTTTTTAGTGTTATGAACTAAAAATTATTTAGTACTTTTTTTAATTCTTTTTTCTAATAAGCTCCAAACTGATGGTGCTATTACTATTGATGAATAAGTACCTGATAAAATACCAATTATTATTGGGAATGAAAAATCTCTAACACTTGGTACAAATATAAAGACTGCAACTATTGTAAATAATGTTGTTAATGTTGTATTTATTGATCTTGCCATAGTTTGAGTTATACTCTTATCTGCAAGTTCATTAACATCACTTCTTCTATTTGCTCTTCTATTTTCTCTTATTCTATCAAATATAACTATTGTAGCATTAATTGAATAACCAATTATAGTTAATACTGCTGCTATAAATGGTGAATTAACTGAAATTCCAAATACAGCATATACACTTAATGTTATTAAAACATCATGAATTAGTGCTGTTAAAGCTGCTATACCAAACTTAAATTCAAATCTTATAGCAATGTATATAAGCATTGCAACAAATGCTATTGATAATGCTATTAATGAACTTTTTGTAAGGTCTTTTCCTATTGATGCTCCAACTTCATCTTGTGAAACTATAACTTTTGAATCTTCTTCAGGCATTGTATCATATTTTTCTTTTAATGCTTTAACAAATTCAGTAACCTTATCATTTGGAAAATCCTTTGATTTTACTTCATATTGAGTGTCATTTACTGTATTAGTTACAGGATCTTTTGCATACTCTTTAACCATTTCATCTACTTCTACTTTATTAAAATCTCCACCAAACTCAAAAGTAACACTTGTTCCTCCTGCAAAGTCAATTCCTAAGTTTAATCCCTTAAAGGCCATAAATCCTATCCCTATTAAAATTATAATAGCTGATATTGAAAACCATATTTTTTTCTTTTCTACTATCTTTAGCATCATTCTACCCCCTCTTTACACCGAAACAAGATGGCTTTTTTAATAATCCCATTTCTACTGCACGGTTCATAAGGAATTTAGTTACAAATAATGCTGTAAATAAACTTACCACTATACCTATCATTAAAGTTATAGCAAATCCCTTTACAGAACCTGAACCAAGGAAATAAAGAACTAATGCTGCTATTATAGTTGTAACATTTGAATCCACTATTGAAGACATAGCATTTTCAAAACCTCTTTGAACTGAAGTTTTACTTGATACACCTTTTTTAACTTCTTCTCTTATTCTTTCAAATATAAGTACATTTGCATCTACCGCCATACCAATTGTAAGCAAGAATCCTGCAATTCCTGGTAATGTTAAAGTTGCACCTATTTCTTCAAATATAAATAAAACTAAACATACAAATAAAGTTAACGCAAAACTTGCAAGTAATCCTGGAACTCTATAATAAATTATTAAAAATAAAAATATTAGTGCTATTCCTATAGCTCCTGCTTTTAATGCATTTGGAAGAGCAGTTTCTCCAAGTTGTGCTCCTACTGTTTGTAATGATACTTGCTTTATTGTTACAGGTAATGCTCCAGCATTTATTATAGCTGCTAAGCTTTTTGATTCAGTAATACTTCCACTTCCTGTTATTACAGCATTTCCATCTGAAATAACAGCTTGTACAGTTGGACTACTTATTGTTTCATCATCCATCTTTATTGAAATTTGCTTTCCCATATACTTTTCTGTAGCTTCTGCAAATTTAGTTTTTCCACTATCATTTAATTCTAATGAAACCTGTGGTTTGCCTGTTGTAGAGTCATAAGTAACTGATGCTTTTTTAACATCATCTCCAGTTAAAATAACATCTCCATTTGGAGAAACAAATGTTAATTCTCCTGATTTGCTTAAGTTTTCAATAATTCCTGCTGAATCATATTGTCCTGGAATATCAATTCTTACTCTTCTATCTCCTTCTGTTGAGACAACGGTTTCAGCAACACCTACCTTGTTTACTCTCACTTCTAATTGTTCTTTTACTTGTTCTAATTTTTCACTTAGATTTTCAACAGAGTCAGCATCTTGTATTTCCATTACTACAGAAACTCCTCCTTGTAAATCTAACCCTTTAGTTATTGTTTTACTAAAAGGTCTAAATTCATATCCTGCAATTTCAATGCCTTTATATCCTACAAAAGCAAAGCCTAAAACAAATAAAATGCACAATATGAATAAAATTGAACTTTTACCTTTTGTCTTCATATATATCCTCCTCAGTAATACTAAAAATTCACAACACACAAGTTATTATATCACATGACTATTATTGAATAAAGATTTTTTATGCTTATTAAATTAAAAGAATAAATATATTATCACTCCTTAATGTATTAACGTCAAGTTATAA
>JALFQD010000323.1 GCA_022785265.1 Clostridium sp.
TCCTATAACTGATGAAATTGCTACAGCTGCAAATAATGCATATCCAATTGAGTTATGAAGAGCAATTAAACAAAAAGGAGCATATGAGCCTAAAATAAGTATAAATATCATTGAATGGTCTAATTTTTTTAATTTCATAATGACCTTATCAGATGAAATTACTGAGTGGTAAGTTGCTGAAGCACTATAAAGAAGAATCATTCCAAGTCCAAAAAGACAAATTGCTAGATATTCAATAGGACTTCTATTTGTAATAGAAACTTTTATTATCATTGCAATAAATCCTATTAAAGAAAGTACAGCTCCAATTAAGTGTGTTAAACCATTTACTGGTTCTCTTAAATATTTATTCATAAAAGATACCTCCATCAATATGTCATGTAGTTTTGAAAACTATGTATTACTATAATGATATTATGAAGTATAAATATGATAAAGTCAAAAGTCAAAATAAACCATTTAAATTGTATATTCATTATTTTAGGCTCATTTGCTTGAAATATCAATAAAATGCTATTAAAATTATATTAATAAGTTAATATATAGTTTTTAAAACTACATGGAGGAGAAAATGAATAAAGAAGAAGTTAAAGATATAATAAAAAAAGAAGCAAATGAAGAAAAGATTCACCTTGAAGATATGCCAGAAATAGATTTATATATGGACCAAGTAATACAACTTTTTGAAAATAAACTTGCTTCAAATAAGAGAAATAAAGATGACAAGGTTCTTACAAAAACTATGATTAATAATTATGCAAAAGCAAAATTATTGATGACAATTAAAAATAAAAAGTATTCAAAAGAACATTTAATATTAATGAGCTTTATTTATGAATTTAAAGGAGCTTTATCAATAAGTGATATAAAACTTCTTTTAGATGAAATAGTTAAAGGGTATGAAAATAATGAAGAATATAATTTAAGAGAATTATATTCAGATTACTTAAATAACATTAATGAAGAAAATAAAGAAATTGAAAATTATTTAAATGAAAAAGTAGAAAAATTATTTAAAAATTCTAATGAAGATAGCTTTAAAGATAAATTTTTGCTTGTGTCAACAATGATAAATATGAGTAATGTTTATAGGAAGATAGGAGAAAATTTGATTGATAAGTACTTTAAAGAAGGGGAGAATAAGTAATGAAAAATCAAAATGATTTAAAAAGAGAACTTGCAAGAATAGATGGCAAAGGGTATAAAGCATATAAGGATTTAGAAGGTCAATATGATTTTGGAAATTATATATTATCAATAGACCATGTCCAAGGAGACCCATTTGCATCACCATCTAGAGTAAGAGTTATAGTAAATCAAAAAATAACAGACATACCAATAGAGCTTTTTAATAAAAATTATAAAAAAATAGCAGTACAGGATTTTTTAACAAGATTATTTTATAAAAATATAAATGTATTTGGTGGAAAAATATTTGGCTCAGGAAAAAGTGGTCTTATATTAATAAGTAAATGTCCACAAGAAATATTAGATAGAACTTCAATTATAGTAAATAAAGAATATGTTGAAGCAAGAATGGAAATTGGATTTCCAGCAAGAGGAAGGAGTGTTCTTTCAAAAGAATTAGAAAAAATATTATATGAATTCCTTCCTAAAATAATAGAAAACTCTTTAATTTATAAGAATATAAATAAAAATATGTTAATATCTCAAGTAAAATTAATGGAAGACCAAGAATATATAAGAGAAGAATTAGAAAAACAAGGGTTAGTTGCTTTTATAGCTAATGATTCTATTCTTCCAAGAGAAAGTGGAGTTTCAACAAAACCTTTAAAGGATGGAATAAAATTTATATCTCCTAAAACATTAGAAGTTGAAATGAATTTACCTAATAGAGGAAAAATAAGAGGATTAGGAATAAAGAAAGGAATAACAGTAATAGTTGGTGGTGGGTACCATGGAAAATCAACATTGTTAAAGGCAATAGAATTAGGAGTATATAATCATATTTTAGGAGATGGAAGAGAATTTGTTATAACAGATAATACTGCATTAAAAGTAAGAGCAGAAGATGGAAGAGTAATTCATAGTGATGATATATCCTTATTTATAGATAATCTTCCTAATGGAAAGGACACAAAAAGGTTCTCTAGTGAAAATGCTAGTGGAAGTACATCACAAGCAGCTAATATTGTTGAGGGGATAGAATGTGGAGCAAAAACTTTATTAATAGATGAAGACACCTCTGCAACTAATTTTATGATAAGAGATGATGTAATGCAAAAACTTGTATCTAAGGATAAGGAACCAATAACACCATTTATTGAAATTGTAAGAGATTTATACACTCAAAAAAATATATCAACAATAATAGTAGTTGGAAGTTCAGGAGATTATTTTGATATTGCAGATACAGTAATACAGATGGATTGCTATGAGCCTAAGGATGTAACAAAGGAGGCAAAAGAACTTAGCACAGGAAATATAATTAAGAGAATAGAAAGCAGAGATACAAAAATAAATATTAATTTTGAAAGAATAATTAAACAAGGAAGTATAGAAAAGAATCCTAAAGGGGTTAAAATAAAAGCTTTAGGAATTGATGGTTTAAGTATTAATAAAGAAAATATTGATTTGAGAGCTGTTGAACAAATTGTAGATTCAGAACAAGTAAAAGCTATAGGAGATATTATAAAGCTTATAGATGATAATTTTTTAAATGAGAAAAGAAATTTAAAAGGAATAATAACTCAAGTTGTTGAATACATTAATAAAAATGGATTAATTAATATAAATAATACAAAGGGTGGCAGTGGAAATTTGGCTATGCCAAGACCACAAGAAATAGCTTGTGCAATAAATAGATACAGAAAATTAAAAATTTAAAAATTAAAAAAAAATTGTATGTAAACGAATTTTGACAAAAATTTTAGTTGCAAATTATAAGAAAACTCGATACAATTAAATCGTATTGAGAAAGTATTAAATATGTCCTAAATTTTTTTATTTTTTATGATATAGGCTACAGTGTCAAAAAAACTGTGGTCTTTTTTTGTAAAAATTTAGTATATAAATTACTTTTATTATAAAGATACTTAAATAAAATTTTTGAATAAATAAATATAGTGTTGGATAAAATAAATTCAAATATAGTTAGAGGTTATTATCATGAAGAAAAAGAATTTAATTTTATCATTATTTATAGCAAATTTAATAGTAATTTTTATATTCTTTATAAATAAATTTCAATTTGTACATAAACTTATTAGTACCATAATTGGAATTATAATCACTCCAATTATATTTGGAGTTTTTTTATGTTATATCCTAAAACCTCTTAATAAATTAATAATAAAAATAGGAATAAAAAAAACTAAAGCACCATCAATAACAATAATAATTTTTTTAATCCTATCAACAGTTATCTTAATATTTTTTGGAAAACATATAATAATTGAAATTTATAAAGTTAAAAATATAGTTTATACATTTATAAATAATGAAAGTTTTTATATCTCTCTTGAAAAATATTTTGAAAGAGAAAAAATAGATTTAGTTATAGATTCTATAATAAATCTTTTCATATCTTATATAACTCCTTTAATTTCTAATATAAAAAGCCTGATAAATATGGGCATGACGTTATTTTCAAATATTTTATTAATACTTTTAATAGCTTTTTTTCTATTAAAAGATGGAAAAAAATTTAATAATAAAGTTTTATCATATGTTCCTAATAAGTATAAAGAATTTTTTAAAGAAGTAATGCATGATGGAGATGAAGTTCTTTCATCATATATCATAGGTCAGGCTATTGTGGCATTTTCATTAGCTTTGATGGTGTTTATTGGATATTTAATTATAGGTATGCCAAGTGGTCTATTGCTTGCTTCAATAACTTTTGTCTTGGCATTTATCCCTTTTGTAGGTTTCTTTATATCTATGATAATACCATACATAATAGCTTTAACTCTTGGAATAAAAATGATTATAAAGCTATCAATTTTAGTTGTTATAGCTCAAACATTAAAAGGAAGAATAGTAGTACCATTTATTATGGGAAAAAGAATGAACATACACCCATTAACAGATATATTTTTAGTAGTATCAGCAGCATCTTTAGGAGGAACCTTGTTAGCTTTTTCAATAGTACCAATATATGCTCTTATAAAGATGATTTATCAAGATTTTATAAAGTATAAGTCTCTTTTTTCTTTCAATAAAAAGGTAGAATAAGAATAATGTTTCAATAAGAATATTGATAAGGAGAAAAAGGTATAGTAAGATAATGGGTGAACATAAAAAAATATGTTGCACTAAAAAAAGAGGTTTAAGGGGATGTAGAAATGAGCTTTCGTGAAAATTTAAAGAGTGCAAAAAGAATAGTAGTAAAGGTAGGAACATCAACACTAACCTATGAAAATGGGAATATTAATTTAACAAGAATTGAAAAGTTAACAAGAGTATTATCTGATATGCTTAATTCAGGAAAAGAAATTGTGCTTGTATCTTCTGGTGCAATAGGTGTTGGTGCTAGCAAGTTAAAGCTTAAGGAAAAGCCTCAAAGTATAAGGGAAAAACAAGCAGTAGCATCTGTAGGACAATGTGAACTAATGCATATTTATAGTAAATTTTTTGGAGAATATAGTCATATTGTAGGGCAGGTTCTTTTAACTAGAGATGTTGTTGAAGATGACCATATAAGAGAAAATGTATGTAACACATTTGAAACATTATTAGAGCATAAAATAGTTCCAATAGTTAATGAAAATGATACAGTAGCTATTGATGAAATCGAGAATATTGTAAAGTTTGGAGATAATGATAATCTATCAGCAATAGTATCATCATTAGTTAATGCAGATTTACTTATAATATTATCAGATATAGATGGATTTTATGATGATGACCCTAGAAATAATAAGAATGCAAAAATGCTAAAAATTGTAGAAGAAATCACACCAGAGCTAGAAGAATGTGCTGGTGGAGCTGGAACAAATTTTGGAACTGGTGGAATGATAACTAAACTTACAGCAGGAAAAACTGCTAACAATTCTGGAGTAGATATGGTTTTAGCAAATGGAGAAAATCCAAGTATACTTTTAGATATAATTGAAGGAAAAGATATAGGAACCTTATTTGTAGGAAAAAAATAAAAGGAGAAAAATTAATGAGTGAATTAATTATAAAAGGACAAAAAGCAAAAGAAGCAAGCTATGTTTTAATGAATGCAACAACCACAGAAAAAAATAATGCATTATTAAAAATGGCTGAAGTATTATTAAAAAATTCAAAAGAAATATTAGAAGCTAATAAAAAAGATTTAGAAAATGCAATTGAAAAAGGAACACCTAAAGCTATGCTTGATAGATTAGCTTTAGATGAAAATAGAATTAATGGTATGGCAGATGGGTTAAAGGATGTAGTTTCTTTACCAGACCCAATTGGAGAAGTAACAGGAATGTGGAAGAGACCAAATGGTCTTCAAATAGGAAAGCAAAGAGTGCCACTTGGAGTTATAGGAATAATTTATGAAGCAAGACCAAATGTAACTTGTGATGCAGCAGGGCTTTGTTTAAAATCAGGTAATGTTGTTATTTTAAGAGGAGGAAAAGAAGCTATAAACTCTAATGTTGCTATAGTAAAAGCGTTAAGAGAAGGAGTTAAAGAGGCTGGGCTTCCAGAAGATGTTATTCAATTAGTTGAAAATACAGATAGAGAAGTAGCTACTGAAATGATGAAATTAAACCAATATATTGATGTCCTTATTCCTAGAGGGGGAGCAGGTTTAATACAATCAGTAGTACAAAATGCTACAGTCCCAGTAATAGAGACAGGAACAGGAAACTGTCATGTATATGTTGATTGTGATGCAGATTTAGAAATGGCAAAAAACATTGTAATTAATGCAAAGACAAGCAGACCATCTGTATGTAATGCAGAAGAAAAGCTTCTTGTAAATGAAAAAATAGCAAAAGAATTTTTACCAATAATATATAAAGCCTTAAAAGAAAAAGACGTTGAGGTAAGAGGAGATAAAAAAGTTCTTGAAGTATTAAATGAAGCTACAGAAATTCAAGACGATGAATGGGGAAAAGAGTATTTAGATTATATAATTGGTGTAAAAATAGTAAAAGATGTTGACGAAGCAATAAATCATATTAATAAATATGGAACAGGACATTCAGAAGCAATAATTACAAA
>JALFQD010000400.1 GCA_022785265.1 Clostridium sp.
TGCTTTTTCTTTTATTGTTTTTTTAAGATTGCTAACTAATTCTACAATTGACTGAGCCTTTTCTTTAGCAAACAATCTCATATCTAATGCTACTTGGTCATTACGACTTCTTGCTGTATGAAGCTTTTTACCAACATCTCCTATTCT
Source organism: Clostridium sp. (assembly GCA_022785265.1). Classification (GTDB taxonomy): domain Bacteria; phylum Bacillota; class Clostridia; order Clostridiales; family Clostridiaceae; genus Clostridium. The sequence goes on from JALFQD010000400.1 coordinate 148, forward strand.
TTCAATTAAATTTATTTCTACAAAGCTATGTATATCTTCATAATCTCCTTCTAATAAAAGCTTTCCACTTTCTATATCATCTAATATTTTAATAAGACCATCTGTAATTTGCTTTCCCTCTTCTTCTGTAAGAAGTCCACATTTTACTTGCATATATACATGTGCAATACTTCCTTCTATATCTTCCTTATAAAGAACATTGTCATATCCAAATGACTTATTAAATTCTTCCATTAATTCATTTTCGGCTTTTCTAAAACGTCCGCCCCATAATTTCATTCTATTCACCTCAAAAATTTTATATATTCTCAATGATTATACCATATTTTATAAAAAATTATAAGCTAAGAGCCGATGCTATTTCTTCTTTTTAATGCTGAATCAAATCTTACTATAAAGTCTCCTTCCCCAGAGGCTTTATTATAATTTTCTAATTCATCAAAATATTCAAAGACCTCTTTAAACTTAGGATTTTCAATAAAATATCGTTTGCAATCTTCTCTTTCTAATAATGATGAGGATTTTTGGAAATAATAATATACAAAATATCCGTTCTTTACAATGTCTAAATAAGGCTTAAGCTCTTCAAATGAAAATTTATATTTATAATATTCTCCAAGTTCTATAATATCTGTAACATCACCTTGAACTTTTTTTACTGCTGTTCTAAAAAGATATTCACATCTTTTTAGCTTATCTTTGATTATATTTAATAAAAATTCTCTATCCCCAAGATATTCTAACTTTTTATGAGATATAACCGTTTCCATTAAATAAATTGCATATATTGAATAAATATCTGAGCCTCCTATTATTGCATATGGAAGATATAACTTTATTAAATTCATTATACAAGGTAAAGCTTCCACATCCTTATCCCTTATGTAATTTGCCACTATATAAGATATGCTTTTTATATCTTTAAAGCTTAAATCATCTTTTTTTAAATATTCCCATATAAAATTACTTTCCATTATATGTTTTATTATTAGGTCTGTATATTTATTATTTTTATAGCCCTCATTTATTAAATATTTTACCTCTTCTTCTTTAGAAAAATCCATATTCATTATTGCAAAAACTTTTATATTCCCCTCCACTTTTTTACATAAATCAAAAAGAATTTCTTCATAATCTTCTATATTTTTTATACAATTTGTTAAATAAAAAATATAATCTCCACTCTTAGAGAAAACTTTTACTATATGGTCTATTTCATAATCCTCTAAATAATCTCCACATAATACAAGTCCTAATGAAACTTCACTTTTAGATTTACCTCTATATATACAATCTTTTATTAAATTTTTTAATTTTTCCTCATCTATAGTTTTATCATCAATTAAGGTGCTAACTTTGTCTAATAAAAGGTCTTGATAATTAATTAAGTATGATAACCAAGCATCAAATTCTGAAGAATTTTTCTCTTCATAATTTATAAGTCTTAAATTTATGTACTCTATTGCCTTATCTACAAAGGCTTCTGAAAGATTTTTTGAAATAGGTGTATTTATATATAATGCTTCTAATTCCTTCTTTCCTAAAATACATTCATACTCCTTAGAATTTAATAAATTTTCATATATAATCAATTATCTCACCTCTTTTCTTAAAATAAATTTATAAATTTTGTTATTATCCTACATATATAATAACATGTTTCGACTTAAATGTATATATATTTTTTGTCATATTTACTCGAATCGTTCTAATATGCAAATTTTAACTATATTTTATTATATTAAAAGTTTTTTCTAATCTATTTCTTTTATATAACTTTATTATTTTTATAAATTATATACATAATAACAATTAATATGATTTTCTGTACAAAAAAAGATGGCCTATTTAGCCATCTTCTTTTAAATCTTATTTTTATTAAGATATTTTTTTCTTTCTAGAAAATACTATAACTCCTGTAGCTGAAACTAAAACTAAAGCTAAAACTAAAATTATATTATTAGAATCTCCAGTTTTAGATGGTGTATTTGATGAACCTGAATTATTAGTATTTGAAGAATTATTGTTATCATCAACTGATGGATTATTATTGTTATTGTTGTTATCATCAACTGATGAATTATTATTATCATCAGATGGTTTATCTTCAGCTATTGATGCTTCATAGCTTGTTTTATCAACTAAAACATAAGAAGTATGAGCTGGTACTACTATAGAACCTTCTGAACCCTTTATGCTTCCAAGAGATTCAACTCCTGCCTTTTCTCCATTAACAACAATTTCCCAATC
>JALFQD010000404.1 GCA_022785265.1 Clostridium sp.
AGAATTTAGAGAAAAAAATACTTCTGTTATATGTAGAGAACTAAAAGGTGTTGATACAAATGTTGTTCTTCGCTCATGTGATGGTTGTATAGAAGATGCTGCAAGAATAGCTTATAATGTGTTATTTAAATAAAAGTAAAATTTCCTTTAGTTAGAGCATAGTGAATATATTATTTTGTCCTGACTTGGAGCTAGCAGGGCGGAAGAGCAAAATAATATATTCACTATGCTTTTTTTATATATGCAGATTGACATAAAAATAAATTAGGTAGTATAATACCTACATAGGTAATATATTACTTAATTAAGGAGGGTGTTATGTACGATTTTGAAAATATGGACAAACGTTTAATTGCTTATGTTAATATTTTTGTTTTAGCTAATAGGCTTCAAGCAATAATGGATAAAGGCTTAGAAGAAATTACAGCAAAACAGTGGCTTGCACTTACTATGATTGATGCTTTTGAAGAAGCACCAACTTTAAAAGAAATGGCAAACTTAGCAGGAGTTACTCATCAAAATATGAAGCAAATTGTTAATAAGCTTGAAGAAAAGGGTTTTGTAGAAATTGTGCAAGATCAAAAGGATAGAAGAGCTATAAGAATTAAAAAAACTCAAAAAGCAATTAAAGTTAGAGAAAGAGATACTAAAAGAAATTGGGATTTTGTATTTGATATGTTTTCTTGCCTTGATGAAGAAGAAATGAAAGTTTTTCATAAAGCACAAGAAAAATTATGTAACAAGTTACTTATAATGGAATAAGAAAATTAAAAAAAGAGGTAAATAATATGAAAACAGTTGTAATTTATAAATCAAAATCAGGATATACAAAAAAATATGCAGAATGGATTGCAGAGGAGCTTAACTGTGATATAAAAGAAAATAAAAACTTAAAATTAAGTGATATTAAAGATTACGATACAATAATTTATGGTGGTGGATTATATGCCACAATGATAAATGGAATAGATTTAATAAAAAAGAACTTTGAGCAATTAAAAGATAAAAATATAATTGTTTATGCAACAGGCTCCAATCCAGGAAGAGCTGAGGAAATGAATAAAGTTTGGGAGACTACATTTACTGAAGAACAAAGAAATGTTATTCATAAATTTTATTTAAGAGGTGGATTTGATTATTCAAAGCTTAGTTTTGGAAATAAAATCTTAATGTCAATGTTAAAAAAGAAACTTCAAAGTGAAAAAAATCCAACAGAAGATGAGAAAGATTTATTAAAAGCATATGATGAGCCTATAGATTTTACAAATAAGGATAATATTAAAGGAATTTTAGAATGTATAAATTCTTTATAAAAATATAGGAGAGATTAGTAATGAAGGACATAAAAAATATTCTATCACTTATAACTTCAATATTTGCTATTATTTCTTCAAGTATAGGGATATTTTATTCAAATGGTGGAAAGAGTTTTTTTGTTAAAAATATTTATGGAGAACAAATTGAGTTGTATGGTGATGGAATTTATGCTTACAATTCAATATTAAAGGTAGGAGCTACAAAGGGAACTGATATTGTAGTACTTGCAATTTCAATTATGGTTATTTTATTAATAATTTTTGAAAACAGAATAAAGTGGGCAAAAATAGTTAAGGCAGGTTTAGTATGTATTTTGTTATATGCTTCTATTTGCTTAATAATGGGGGTAAGCTTTAATAGACTTTTTCCTATTTATTTAATTTACTTTTCATCAACTTTATTTTCAACTATTTTTAATATTATTGATGTTATAAAAAGTGAATGTTTTAAAGAAGAGATATACTTAAAGCATTTAAAAGGAAGTTCAATTTTTTTAATTATTGGAGGATGTTCAGTATTAGTTTGGCTTATGTTTATTATTCCAACAGTTTTTAGTGGAACTCCAATGGAGATAATTGAAATATATACTACTGAACCTACATTTGTCTTAGATTTAGGAATTATATTACCAACAGCAGTTACAGTTGGGATATTGTTATGGAAGAAAAATAAAACAGCATATAAATTAGCATCAATATTATTTACAGCTCTTACTTGTGTAGGATTATGTGTAATATTTCAAACAATAGTACAAATTT
>JALFQD010000017.1 GCA_022785265.1 Clostridium sp.
AAGAAAGAGAGCAGATATATAACGAGAGGAGCTAATGAAAAGTTAGATTTAAGATTACAACTTATACTTTGGAGTATGATTGATAAATTGAATGAAGATGGTAAGGAATTAGATTACTTACAAGTTTTTAAGATAAGAAAATGTTATGAAGGAATCGTAATTGAACATAGTCAAGAAGTACCAAAATACAAAGAAAAGTATGTTCTAGCTTCAGATGATGTAGAGGTTAATGAAACCTTAAAAGTGTTTGTAATAGATGATGAAGAATACTCAACTATGATGTTGTCAGAAGAATATTAGGAGGTAATAAGATGAAAGGATTAAGTAAAGAAAAGTCTTTTGAGTATAGTTCTAAGGAACTACTTGGAGTAATGAGATTTGATTTCTATGATGGAGGACTTGCTAATCAATGGAATCTTAGAGATTTAATAATTGAGTTAAATGATAAAAAGAAAATAGATTTAAAGAAGTTACAACAAGAACTTAACTACATTCAGTTTGATTTAATAAAGAGTTTTGATACTGTAGTAAGTTTTTGTAATGGTAGAGGATATGATAATGAAACATTAGTCTATATAGATTTACAAGTTGCTAAGTATGTAATCAAATTAGTTCCTGTAAGAGATAGTTACTCATATATTTATACATATTTAAAGGAGGTGAGATAGATGGATATTATAACGGTAATAAAAGTAGTTGGTACTATATTAACAGTTGTTGCTACTTCAATAGAAGCAGTAAATAATAAGTAACAATATAAGATAAGTTAAAAAAGCTATATGATGATAGATAGAAATAGGGCAAAAAGCAACAAAAACACATCAGAAAACAGAGATTTTTTAGATAGTGAAGAAAAGTAGCCATTAGATTGAAAAAGCTCAAAAAAAGAGCTAAATAAGTTGCTTTTAAATTGAATAAGTAGATAATAGAAAAGTTTTAGGTCATTAATTTTACTTAAAAATAAAAAAATGAAAAAAGATAAAACATATAAATAATGGAACTTTGAAAGAGGGAATTCGGAACTCGAAAGGAGTGACGGGGGGATAGGGGGGCTAAAGCCTTAATAAAATAAATAAAAAGTATAATCCAGAATAGAGAGAAAAAAGGAATAAAAAATAAAGAATAAATATATACAATTAATAATAATTAAATTATATATAATACCAATAAATAAAATTAAAAAAAGAGTTAATGTTTCTATACTTTAGGAGCATTAACTCTTTTTATATTAATGATTCAGATAAGTAATATTAATACAAAAGTTTCAATGTCTATTTTTAGATATTGAAATTATATATGTGATTTTACAATAGAAAATCACATATATAATCAACATTACAAAAAATGTAAGTGAGGTTATTATTTATATTATAAATGAAAAGGAGGAGTAAATATATGTATGAGTAAAAAGAGTGAAAATTATAGTGGTATTTATAAAGATATGGTGGAAGTATTGGGAGAGGAGATTACATTAAAGATATATGAGAATTACAGAGGTCAGCAAGTAACTTTTCCAATGAGATTATATTCTAAAAGTTACATATTAGAATACTTAAATAAAAACTATAATGGTAAAAACTTAAAAGAGTTGTCAAGGAAATTAGGATATACGTGTAATTGGCTACAACAAGTTATAAGTAAGGAAATAATTAGAGAAAAAAATAAGGAAAAAGTGGAGGTATAAATTATGTATTGTAAAGAATGTGGAAATAAATTTAAGAATGAAAAAGCTGTTGTATGTGTTCATTGTGGAACAAATAAAGGACAAGGTAATAATTACTGTAGTGAATGTGGTACAGAAGTTAAGAATAAAGAAGGAGCAGAAGTATGTTTAAATTGTGGATGTAAATTAAAGAATTCAAAAATAAACATATCTAATAGTTTAAAAGGAAGTAATGGGACAGGTAAACCAATAGGAAATTCTAAAGTAGTAGCTGGTATTTCAGCAATATTGTTAGGAGCTATAGGAATTCATAATTTTTATTTAGGCTATAAAGAAAAAGGATTTATCCAAGTAGCAATATTTTTAATAGCAATAATATTCTTTGAGCCTTTAGTTTTAGTTAATAACGTATGGTCAATAGTAGATGCTGTAAATATTTTTAGAGGAAAAATGAAAACTGCAACAGGTGAGGAATTAGTCTAATTATAAATAAATTTTCACTAGATATTTATTAAATTTTTAATAGATATTTAGTGATTTTTTTTTGTAAAATATGATGTAAGGTGTTTTTTTAGGGGGAATATATCGTTGTTACCGTTATATATAATACGATAACAACGATATTTTTAAGTACAATTAGGAAAAACTAAAAAAAATAAAAAATATTTATGCAAAAATGAAGTAATTTAAGTATAAATATGCAAAGGGAAATAAAATACATAAGAGCAAAAATGGCTATAAACCAAGTGGAATCAATGGGTTGGTTGGAATTTGGTTAAGAGTAAGGAAATCTAGGCTTAAAAAGTTGATTAGGTTTTTATGCCAGGAAGTCTTGGGTTGGAAGGCGATGAATGTAACTGAAAAATAGTGAATTAAAATACGTGGAAGCCTTGATATAGCAAAGGTTGAGGGTGTTTACATATTAAAAAATATTGGTATAATACAAAATATAAATTAAATAAAACAATATAAGCTATGAATAAATATAAATAATAATTCGATTTATTTATAGGAAAAGATAGCAAATTGGTTTATACTATGTAGTTTAGTAAACGTTTACAAAGGCTAGGAGGAAGAAGAATGAGTAATAACAATTTAAAATTAAGAGAAGAAGTAATGAAAGGGTTAAATGTTTTAGAAAAGATGGAAAATCCATTAGAGATTAGAATGCTTAAAACAAAAAAGGGAACTAGAAGTGGATACTACATTGATAAGAACAAGCTTTTAAGTGATATTCAGAAATACGATGGTGTAGATAATATTTTTTTCACACTTAATGTTTTTTCAGATGATTTAATGGCAAGAGCAAAGGATAAGTTGCTAGATTATGCACAACATACTACATCAGATTCAGATATTATAAGAAGAAAATTACTACTTATTGATATTGACCCATGCAGAGCATCAGGAATTTCATCAACTGATGAAGAACTTGAATATGCTAATAAAATTGCTGATGAAGTTAAGTTGTTTTTAGATGATAATGAATTTCCACAACCAGTTAAAGCGTGTAGTGGAAATGGATATCACTTATTATATAAGTTAGATTTACCTAATACTAAGGAAGTAACTGAAAATATAAAAGTTTTTTTACAAGTGCTAGATAATAAATTCAGTACAGAGAAAGCAAAAGTCGATACTACTAATTATAATCCAGCTAGAATAACCAAGCTTTATGGAACTATTGCTTGTAAAGGAGATAGCATTGAAGGAAGACCCCATAGAAGGTCAAGAATTGTAGATGTACCAGAAAAATTTGAAGTAGTAGAGGAAGTTTTAATAAATAAGATAGCAGAGCTTATGCCTAAAAAGGGAAATAAAACTAAAGCTAAAAAGAAAAGTAATACTAGCAAAATTCAAAGTAAAATTGACGTTAAAGAATGGCTAGATACGTATGGAATAGATATAGATAGAATAAAAGATGAGTCAGATAGAACTTGTTATGTATTGAAAAGGTGTCCTTGGAATGAAAAACATACAGATAAATCAGCTTCAATAACTCAATTTCATGAAGGTGGAATAAGTGCTAAGTGCCATCATGATAGCTGTTCCCATGAGAGTTGGAAAACTCTTAGGGAGCGCTATGAAGGTAAAAAAAGTAGAAATAAAAATCTAAAAGAGGAGAAAAAAAGTCAAGCAGATATAATGATTGAAATGGCAATGAATGAAGAAGATGAGTTTTTTCATAATGAATTAAATGAAAAGTATGTAGCCATAAAGAGAGAAGGAAATCCGTTAGTACTTAAAGTTAATGGACAGGACTATAAATCTTTTTTAGTTAAGCGATTTTTCAAAGAAACTAAAAAAGCTCCATCTAAGGATTCAATTAATCAAGCAGTAAGTGTATTAGAAGCTTTAGCTCAATATGATGGAGAAGAGATTAATGTAGCTAAAAGGTGCACGGAAAGAGAAGGAGCTATTTATTATGACCTAGGTGATAAGGAATGGTCATTCATAAAAATTACTACGGAAGGTTGGAAGCTTGATAATAGTGGACAAATATTATTTATAAGACGTAAGACAATGAAACCACAGGTTTTACCAGAAGAGTATGATGACATATCTATAATTAATAAACATTATAGATTTAAGACAGATGAAGATAAAATTTTACATACTGTTAGTACTGTTACCAAATTTTTAAGTATAGGAAATCCTATAATAGTTTATCATGGCGAAAAGGGAGCATCAAAGACAACTACTATGAGAATGGATAGAAGCATAGTTGACCCATCAGCAAGAGATGTAATATCAATGCCTAAGAGTTCAACAGATTTATCATTAGTTTTACATAATAATTACTTACCATGTTTTGATAACATAGATAGTATTTCAGCAGAAAAGAGTGACATATTATGCACAGCTGCTACAGGGGGAGGATTTAGTAGAAGAAAGCTTTATACAGATGATGAGGAGAATATATATGAATATAAAGTACCAGTAATTCTTAATGGAATAAATGTTGTAGCAACAAGACCAGATTTATTAGATAGAAGTTTACTTTTAGGACTTGAAAGAATATCCGAAGATGAAAGAAAGGAAGAAAGTGAAGTATGGGAAGAGTTTAACAGAGATAAACCTAAAATGTTAGGAGCTATATTTAGTACTATATCAAAAGCGTTAACTATTTATCCTAGTGTAAAGTTAAAGAAGCTAGGAAGAATGGCTGACTTTACTAGATGGGGATATGCTATAGCAGAAGCTTGTGGTATTGGTGGAGAAAAGTTTTTAAAAGCCTACCTTAATAACCAACATAAAGCTAATGATGAAGCAGTTAGCTCAAATCCAATTGCAACAGCAATTATTAGATTAATGGAAAATACACAGTATTTTGAAGGGTCAGCATCTAAATTATTAGAAGTTCTAAACTCCATTGCAGAAGATGAAAAGATTGATATTCAATCAAAGCTATGGGCAAAAGAACCTAATGTACTTAGTAGAAGATTAAATGAATTAAAATCTAATCTTCTTATGGAGGGAATAACATTTTCTACAAGCAATACTAGTTTAGGGAGGAAAATTGAAATCCGTAAAAGTCCTAAAGAACTTATTTGTGGACAATCATCAATGGAAGTATCCGATATAGCTAATTTTATACAATCAGAATCAGAAGTAATTGATTTTTAATTTATTAATGACATTATCGTGGTTCAATACTTCGATAATGTCGATAATTTCAAGATAAAAGGAGTTAGTAAAATGAATAATATTAATAGTTGCAAAGAAATAATAGATTTAATTTCAGAAATAATAATTAATTATATTACTAGAGAGTGTGTAAAAGAAGAAAATAATTAAAAAATACAATGTAAATTAATAAGCATATATGGAGGAGAGATTAGAAATGAATAATATTAAAGTAAAATTTGAATGTGACTCAAGTGAATACATGGAGTTAAGAAATAAAAGTGTATGGGTAGCTGTTCATAATAAGTTAGTTATTATGAAAAATAAAAGAAGTAGAAGAAAAGAAGGATGGATAGAAAAGTTAATTACAGAATTGTATTGTTCAACAGGTATCTACCATGTAAGTTTAAATAGGGAAGACAAAGATAAAATAGTAATTAATTTTTTTGATTTTAACTTAATAGGTTCATATGGGTTTAGTCAAGAGGAATGTTGTAATGACATTGGTAATGTAGGAGAAATGTTAAAAAAAGTAATGAGAAAATTTAGGTTGAAAGATTATATATTCATATATAAATTTGAACCATTAGGAGTTGAGAAAGAATTTTTAAAATTATCTGATTTTATATAGATTAATTAACAATGGAAAATATCGAAGTATTGAAATATCGAAATGTAATTACTACGATATTTTCCATAATAAGTTTAGGGTAGTGAAATAGAAAGTTAAGTATATATTATAAATTTGATTAGATATTAGGAGGAGTTCTATGGGATTTAAGAAATTGGTTAATGATATAAAAATTGAAAAAAGGAGGAAAATAATTGCCATATATTGCCGGGTAAGTACCGATGAACAGGCAGAATTTGGATATAGTATAGATGAACAAAAAAGACTTTTAGAAGAATGGTGTAAAGCTAATGATTACATAATCTATAAATGTTATTCTGATAGAGGAATAAGTGGAAAAAACATAAAAGATAGACCCGCATTAAAAGAACTTTTAAGTGATGCTAAAGAAGGAAAGTTCGATATGGTTATATCTTGGAAGATAAACCGTGTAAGTAGAAAGTTAGAAGATGTTTTAAAGATTGTAAGTCTATTAGAGAAAAACAATATAACATTCAAATCTTATTCAGAACCTTTTGAAACAGATACACCAGCAGGAAGAATGCAATTTCAAATGATGGCTTTAATAGGAGAGTTTGAAAGGGGGACTATTGCACAGAATGTTAAGATGGGGATGATTGCAAAGGCGAAATCTGGAAATTGGTGCGGTGGACGAGTCTTAGGATATGACTTAGTACCTAATAACTCACCAGAAGAAGAAAAAAAGGGGAAAAACAAACTAGAAATCAATGAAAAAGAAGCCGAAATAGTAAGATTTATATTTAATGAATATAGTAAAGGAAAGGGATATAAAGCAATAACTAATCAAATAAATAAATTAGGATATAAAACTAAGAAAGGAAATAACTTTTCAGTAGGAAGTATAAGAGATATACTAACTAATCCAGTATATATAGGAGAAATAAGATATAATGTAAGACAAAATTGGAGTGAGAAAAGAAGAAGGAATATAAATCCTAATCCAATAAGAGTTAAAGGAAAACATGAAGCTATTATAGATAGAGAGCTATGGGATAAAGTTCAATTAATTTTAGAAAGTAAGAAAGGAAAGCCCTCAAGAATATATGATGGAGAATATCCATTAACGGGAATACTAAGATGTCCTAAGTGTGGAGCTGGTATGGTGATTTCTAGGACAACCAATACATTAGCAGATGGTACTAAAAAGAGAATAGCTTATTACTGTTGTGGTAATTGGAAGAATAAAGGAACTTCTGTTTGCAATAGTAATACAATAAGAGTAGATAAAGCTAATGAATATGTGTTTAAAAAGATTGAAGAATTAGTGTCTAATGAAGCAATGATTAAAGCAGTTGTTAAAAACATTAATAAGGAAAGAAAAGATAAAGTTAAACCAGCTAAAAGATTGTTAGGTGACATAGATAAAGAGCTTGAAAAACTAGATAAAAGAAAACGAAAAATCTTTGAAGCATATGAGGATGATATCTTAACTAAAGAGGAGTTTCAAATTAGAAAGGATGAACTAAATGAGAAAATCAGAATTTTAGAAGAAGAAAAGAAGCCGTTACTAAACACAATTTCTGAGGATGTAAGTGAAGAGATACCATATGAGTTCATTAAAGATATACTTATGAATTTCAGTAAAGTATTAAATAGTAGTGTAAGTAGAGAGCAACAGAAAAAGTTACTACATATGATAATATCTGAAATAACGATGAATGAATCAAGAGAAATAGAATCAATAAAACTTAATATAAATGATAAGCTAGTTGAATATCTAGTAAAAGAAGGAGGAGTACCTATTAAAGGTATTCCTTCTTCTTTTATGTTAATAAATATTGGATTGAAGGTATTGAATTTAAGTATTGTTATATAATGTATAATGTTATAATTATATTTATATAGAAAAATTGAAATCTAATGTTAGGGAGAGAAATTATGAATAATAGAGAGAATTTAAAAAAAGAGATTATAGAATTTATAAAATCAGATAATGAAAAAATAATGTTTATAACCGGAACGCATCAATATGAAAAACATATGGAAGTTTTGAGAACTTTAAATAAAAATGTAAAAGATGGTGTTAAAGTTTTATTTAGGATTAACGGAAAAGATAATATAAATAGTATTTTTCAACATAAGTTAAAATCAGAAAAATTGAATACAAGAATTAAAATAGGAAACTTGAGGATGTATATAGATACAATAAATAAGATGTCATGGAAAGGTGAAAAATATAATGTATCTATATTATATCCAGTAGATTCAATATGTAGAAAGAATGAGGAACAACGTAAAGAAATATTGGACGATTTAATAAAAAATACAGTTAATAAAGTATTTATAGTTTCGTGGACTGATTTATATGATTATAGTTGGTTAGATGAATTTGGAATAGACAGAAAAGTTGTATTTGATGCAGAGGAAGAAGACCCAGCTTATCATGGTAGGGTACTAGATAATATAAATAGAGTTAAATAAAATATTCATAGTTAAGGAGTGTGAATAAAATGGTAGTTACAAATATTATTCCGTGTATAAAGGTTACAAAAGAGAACAATATGAGTGGTATGGACATATATATTGATTTAGGTTCTAAGATAAGAGTTACAGATAATGAAGGTAAGGTAATAGAAGGTAGATTATTGTTTTTAGAATTAGCTAAAGATGAGGAAGAGGATGATATGTTATATCTATTATTAGACAATAAAAAGCAATTTAGTATAGGTATAAGTTATATAATAGACATAGAAGAACTTTAAGTACAATTAAAAACCTCACTTAATATTGATACGGAGAACCATACCACAAGTAAGGGATATGTTTTTTTTATGAGGAATCATATGGTATAATTTAAAGGTAAATATTTTTTTTAGTTTGTACAAAAGGGGGATCATATAATGAGTATAAGAGATAGAAAAACATTATA
>JALFQD010000033.1 GCA_022785265.1 Clostridium sp.
AGTAAATCATGGAGTAGAAGAAGAAAGAATAATAATGGAAGATAAATCTACAAGCACTAATGAAAATTTTAAGTTTTCAAAAGAAAAGATAGAAGAGCATAGCAAAAAAGATATTGATGAATTAAACATAAAAATAATAACAACAGATTTCCATTCCCTTAGGAGTAGTATTCTTGCTAAGAATGCAGGCTACAAAAATATAACAAGTTATTCAAGCCCTACAAAATGGTATATGGCTCCTGTTTTATATCTCAGAGAGGCTTTTGCTCTTATAAAAAGCATAATTTTTGACCTATAAAGAAATTTTCATATAGTAATAAAAATGCTATCAAGTTATATTGTTTAGCTTGATAGCACTATAATATCAATATGTAATTTTAATTTTTTATGTCATTGCAAATTATATTTTCAACTGTTTCATGTAAAGTGGCTAATTCTTCTTTTGAAAGTTTAGCAGTTTCAATTGGAGCATGAATAATTAATTCAACATCAGCAGATTTAATTTTGCCTCCTCCATTTGCTTCTAAAAGTTTATAGCTTCCATTAATAGTAACTGGAATTACTGGAACCTTAGATTTTGTAGCAAGTTTAAAGCTTCCAGCCTTAAATTCATGAGTAGGTCCACCTTTACTTCTAGTTCCTTCTGGAAATATAACCATTGAATGTCCACTCTTTAAAATATTAATACCTTCAACAATAGCTTCAGCAGACTTTCTCACATTATCTCTATCCATAAATACACATCTTATGTTTTTCATCCAAAGATTTATAAATGGCCAACTTTTAAGTTCTTTTTTTGCAATAAATCCTTTAGGAACATCAATTTTACTTAAGAAAATAGGAATATCAAAATTGCTTTGATGATTTGATATAAAAAGTACAGTCTGTTCTTTAGCAATTGCTAAATTTTCTTCACCCTTTACAGTTATTTTTGCTCCAGCAAGTTTTAGTACTGAATTTGCCCAATTTTTTGTAATCTTATGGCAGTAAAGCTCAAGTTCTTTATCTTTTCCCTTCTTTCTTAAAAATCTTACTTTAACATCAAAAATACAGGCAAAGAGTAACTTTAAAATAATACCTGGATAAAATAAAATTGTTCTAAACATAATTATACCTTCCTAACTAAATATTAATAAGATTAGTATATCATAAAAAGTATAAATTAAAGAATTATGTTATAATAAAATTATATAATTAACCAATATATTACACGGAGGGTTTTATGAGCTTTAGAAAGGTAAAGGTAGTTGTAGATAGTACTTCATATATTCCAAAAGAAACTTTAATTGAAAATGATATATCAGTAGTATCTTTAAATGTTTTATTAAATGGAAAAAGTTATAGAGAAGTAGATTTAGAAAATGAATTTTTTTATAAGGAAATGAATGAATCAAAAGAAATACCAAAATCATCACAACCAAGTGTTGAGGAGATAAAAGAAGTATTTACTAATATTGCAAAGAGTGGTTTTGATATAGTTGGAATATTTATATCTTCAAAAATGAGTGGAACATATTCAACAGCTCATTTAGTTCGTGAAATGGTATTAGAAGAATATCCTGAAACTAGGATAGAATTAGTTGACTCTGAAAGTAACTGTATGCAGATGGGATTTTCAGCAATTCAGGCTGCAAGGGCTGCTAAGAGAGGAGAAAATATTGAAAGGGTTGTTGAAGAAGCAAAAAAGGTTATAAATACAAGTAAATTTTTGTTTGTCCCTGATACATTAAAATATCTAAAAAAAGGAGGAAGAATAGGTGGTGCTTCTGCATTATTTGGAACTATTCTTCAAATAAAACCAATACTAACAGTACAAAATGGAGAAACATCTGTTTATGAAAAGGTAAGAACAAAAAAGAAAGCAGTTGAAGTGATATTAAAAAAGGTTCTTGATGATGTGACAGAGAAAGGATTAGGAGAGGTTATTGTTCATCATATAAATTGTGAAGAAGAAGGGTTAGACCTTGCTAAAAGGCTTGAAAATGAATTGAAAATACCAGTTAAAATACAATCAATAGGTGCTACAATAGGTCTTCATGTAGGACCGGGTTCAATAGGAGTTGCTTATTATACAAAGAAATAAGAAAAACATAACTTAAAATTATGAAAAAGTTAAGAAGTAGGGGGTACTATATAATTAAATAATAAAATATGAAAGAGGGGTTCATATTGTGGAATGTAGAAATTTGGGAGATAAAACTTCGTATAAAAATGTAAAAGAAAGAATTTATGGACTTACAGAAGAAGAGGTAAAAGAAAGGGTAAAAAAAGGAGAAGTAAATATTATACCAGATGCTCCATCAAGAACTTTACCTCAAATTTTAAGAGCAAATTTTTTCAATTTGTTTAATGCATTAAATGCAGTGTTAGCAATAATATGTATTATAGCAGGTTCTCCTAAGAATGCCATATTTGCAGGAGTAATCATAGTTAATAGCATAATAGGGGTAATTCAAGAACTAAATGCTAAAAAAACATTAGAAAAACTTTCTGTGATAACCATGGCTCATACTAATGTTCTTAGAGAAGGAAAAATAAAAGATATATTAATTGAAGAATTAGTGAAAGATGATGTGATTTATCTAACAGCAGGATGTCAAGTGTTAGCAGATTGTACTCTTATTGAAGGGGATGAGCTTGAGGTAGATGAATCAATGCTTACAGGAGAAGCAGACCCTGTTAATAAAAATAGTAAAGATGAAATATTATCTGGAAGCTTTGTAGTAGCAGGAGAAGGCTATGCAAAAGTAAGCAAAGTAGGAATAAATACATATTCATCTCAATTAGCAAATGAAGCAAAGAAATTCAAAATAATAAATTCAGAACTACAAAACTCAATAAGTAAAATAATGAAAATCTTAGTTTGGCTTATAATTCCTCTAGGCATAGGATTAACAATAACTCAAATAGTTTCAAATTCAGGTGGTTGGCGAGATGGAGTAATTGGTGTAGTTTCTGGAATAACAGGAATGATACCAGAAGGTTTAGTTTTATTAACAAGTGCAACATTTATAGTATCTATAGTAAAGTTAGCTCAATATGATACTTTAGTTCAGCAACTTTCAGCAACAGAAATTTTAGCAAGAGTAGATGTTTTATGTGTAGATAAGACAGGTACAATTACAGAAGGAAAATTAAAGTTATCAGAAGTAAAACTTTTAGGAGAATATAAAAAAGAAAAGGTAGATGAGGTATTAGCCTCAATAGCTAATAATCTTCCAAGTAAAAATCCAACACAACAAGCCATTTTAGACGTATATTCTAAAGATTCAGGTTTATTAATAAAAGAAAAAATACCATTTTCCTCAAGAAGAAAATGGGGTGGAATTGTTTTTAAAGATTTAGGTGCTTGGGTAATGGGAGCACCAGAAATATTACTTAGAGATAAATACAATGAGATAGTTGATGAAGTTGAAGATTATGCAAAAAAAGGAATGAGAGTTCTTTTATTAGCTAAGGTAAATCAAGAAACATTAAAGCATGGAATAAAAACACCAGTTGAAACAACTGCCTTAATTCTTATAGAAGATATTATTAGAGAAGAAACACCAGAAGTTATAAAATTCTTTGATGATGAGGATGTAAATTTAAAGGTTATTTCTGGAGATAATCCAGTAACAGTAGCAGCTGTAGCAAAGAGAGCTGGAATAAAAAATTCAGAAAATTATGTAGACGCAAGAACATTACCAACAAAAATAAAAGAATTATCAGAAGTAGTAGATAATTATACAATTTTTGGGAGGGTAACACCTCATCAGAAAAAAGATATAGTAAAGGCTTTAAGAAAAAATGGTCACACAGTTGCAATGACAGGTGATGGAGTAAATGATGTTTTAGCATTAAAAGAATCAGACTGTGGAATAGCAATGGCAAATGCTTCAGAAGCCACAAAAGCTGTAGCACAATTAGTATTATTAAATTCAGATTTTGGTTCATTGCCAAAGGTAGTTGCAGAAGGAAGAAAACAAATACACAATTTAGAAACAGTAGCAGAATTATTTTTATCAAAGACAATATTCTTTGTATGCTTAGCT
>JALFQD010000040.1 GCA_022785265.1 Clostridium sp.
TAAGGAAACAAGAAGCCTTGCAGAAAAGATGATTACTCTTGCAAAGAGAGGAGATCTTCATGCTAGAAGACAAGTTTTAGCATTTGTTCAAGAAGAAGCAGTAGTTAAAAACCTTTTTGATAATGTAGCTCCACAATATGCTGAAAGAAACGGTGGATACACAAGAATGTATAAGAAGGGCCCAAGAAGAGGGGACGGAGCAGAAATGGTTATACTAGAATTAGTATAATAGTGTAAGGGATTAAGTTTTAAGCTTAGTCCCTATTTTTGTTAATATAAAAGATTTTCATATATAATAATCAACAAAATTGATATTGTGGTATCAAATATATATAGCATAGATTGGAATTTAGCTAATCAATACCTAATTCAATTATTTAAGTAGTTGAAAATATTATAGAGGGCTTTAGTGATATTTAGCTAATCAAATAGCTAACTTAACTATCCTAAAATGGTGGTAGCTTGAGGAGAAATTCCCAATATTAAAAGTTTTTCTGTATATTATAGAAAAGAATTATAAACGACACCTATATAATAAAAATTCTTTTCTATAATATATAGACAATATTTAGTTAAATAGTTGGAGGATTGCTTTATGAAAATGGTGGATATACAAGATTTAACTTTTAAATATACATCTTCTGAAGATGGATTAGAAAAGTTTGCTGTTAATGGTGTAAATTTAGAGGTTGAGAAAGGAGAGTTCTTGGTTGTTTTAGGGCATAATGGGTCTGGAAAATCAACAATAGCAAAGCATATAAATGCACTTTTGCTTCCTACAAAAGGGAAAGTATTTGTTGAAGGAATGGATACTTCAGATCCTAAAAATTTATGGGATGTTAGAAGTAAAGCAGGAATGGTTTTTCAAAATCCAGATAATCAATTAGTTGCTACTATTGTTGAAGAAGATGTTGCTTTTGGTCCAGAAAATTTAGGGATAGAACCTAGTGAAATAAGAAAAAGAGTTGATGATAGTTTAGAAAGAGTTGGAATGAGTGAGTATAAACGACATGCACCTCATTTGCTTTCAGGAGGTCAAAAACAAAGAATTGCAATTGCAGGAGTTTTAGCTATGAAACCTGATTGTATAGTCTTTGATGAACCAACAGCTATGTTGGACCCTAGTGGAAGAAAAGAAGTTTTAAAAACAATAAAAGAATTGAATAAGGAATATGGAATAACAATAATATTAATAACTCATTATATGGACGAAGCAGCACAAGCAGATAGAATTATTGTTATTGATTCTGGAAAAGCCATAATGGAGGGAACACCTAGAGAAGTATTTTCACAAGTTGAGAAGATGAAAGAAATAGGATTAGACGTACCTCAAGTAACTGAATTAGCCTATGAACTTAAAAAGTCAGGAATAGATATTAGCACAGAAATATTAAATGTAGATGAGATGGTGGATGCATTATGTCAATTAAGATAGAGAATTTAACACATATATATAGTCCAAATGGACCTTTTGAAAAAAAAGCATTAGATAATGTTAGTCTTGAAATTAATGATGGAGATTTTGTTGCTATTATTGGGCATACAGGCTCTGGAAAATCTACTCTTATTCAGCATATGAATGGATTAGAGAAAGCAACTAGTGGAAAGATATTTATAGATGATGTTGATATTACAGCTAAAGATGTAAAATTAACAGACATAAGAAAAAAAGTTGGCTTAGTATTTCAGTATTCTGAATATCAATTATTTGAAGAAACAATAGAAAAAGATATAGCTTTTGGACCAACTAATTTAAAACTTAGTCAAGATGAAATTAATAATAGGGTAAAGAAAGCTATGAATATGGTTGGGCTTGATTATGAAATATATAAAGATAAATCTCCTTTTGATTTAAGTGGAGGGCAAAAAAGGAGAGTTGCCATAGCAGGAGTAATAGCTATGGAACCAAAGGTTTTAATTTTAGATGAACCTACAGCAGGTTTAGACCCTAAAGGAAGAGATGATATATTAGCTCAAATAAGACAACTTCATGATAAATATGGAATGACTATTGTTCTTGTTAGTCATAGTATGGAAGATGTAGCTAAACTTGCAGAGAAGGTAATAGTAATGAATAAAGGAAAGGTTGTCTTAACAGGAACTCCAAAAGAGGTTTTTAAAAAAGTAGATATTCTTGAGGAAATAGGACTAGGAGTACCACAGGTTACATATTTAATGAGAGCATTGATTGATAAAGGATTTAATGTTTCTGATGAAGCATATACCATAGAACAAGCTAAAGAAGAAATATTAAAATATTTTAAGAGCAATAAATAGGAGGGGAGTATGTTAAAGGATATTACTATAGGACAATATATACCAGGAGAATCTTTTGTACATAAACTAGATCCTAGAACAAAAATAATAATTGCAATGTTGTTTATTGTAACATTGTTTATAATGAATAAATTTATAGGATATATTTTTGTAGTTGCATTTTTAGCAGCAATAATAATTAATTCAAAAGTACCAGCAAGTTTTATATTTAAAGGTCTTAAACCAATTTTTTTATTGATTATGATAACAGCAATTTTAAATATATTAATGACTAGTGGAACTCCAGAAACTTTAATTTTTAAATGGAAATTTATTAAAATATACACAGAAGGCTTAAGGTTAGCAGGATTTATGGCATTAAGATTAATATTTTTGATTATTGGTACATCTTTATTGACATTAACAACATCACCTATAGAGTTAACAGATGGAATAGAAAGACTTCTTAGACCTATAGGTAAATCTTTAGCACATGAGTTAGCTATGATGATGACTATAGCTTTAAGATTTATTCCAACTTTAACTGAAGAAACTGATAAAATAATGAAAGCTCAAAAAGCAAGAGGTGCTGATTTTGAAACTGGAAATTTAATTCAGAAAGCAAAGAGTTTGATTCCTTTATTGGTGCCATTATTTATAAGTTCTTTTAGAAGAGCAGATGAACTTGCAATGGCTATGGAATCTAGATGCTATAGAGGTGGGGCAGGAAGAACTAGAATGAAAGAATTACAATTTTCATCAAGAGATTTAGTTGCTTTTGTAATATTTGGCTTGTTATTTATATCAAGTTTTGTAGTAAGATTTGTTTAAAAAAATGAGGTAGTTATGAAAAATGTTAAATTAACAATAGAGTATGATGGAACCAACTATTGTGGATGGCAGAAGCAAAATAATGAGAAAACAATACAAGAAGAAATTGAAAAAGCTATATATGAAGCTGTAGGAGAGGTTGTAGAGGTAATAGGAAGTTCTAGAACTGATGCTGGAGTGCACGCAAGAGGAATGGTAGCAAATTTTAAAACAAATGCTACCATTCCTTTTGACAAGTTTAAGTATGCAATTAATGATAAACTTCCAGATGATATATCCATAATAGAGTCTGAAGAGGTTAAAGATGAGTTTCATGCAAGATATGATAGCAAGGGAAAAACATATTGTTATAGTATAATAAATAGACAGCAAAAAATAGCTATAGGACGTAATTATGCTTATCATTTTAAGTGGAGTTTAGATATTGAAAAAATGCAAGAAGCATGCAAGTATTTTATAGGAAAACATGATTTTAAGGCATTTAGATCTTTAGGAAGTTCTGTTAAAACTACAGAAAGAACTATTAAAGAATTATATATAGAAACAAAAGGAGAAAGTATAAACATATTTATTACTGCTGATGGCTTTTTATATAATATGGTAAGAATAATAGTAGGAACATTACTTAAAGTAGGAAGAGGAAAAATTCCTGTTGAAGATATAGAAAAAATTATTCTTTCAGGAGATAGAAAGAAGGCAGGACCTTGTGTTCCAGCTAATGGGTTAATTTTAGAAAAAGTTTATTATTAATTTAAATAAAATTGTTGACACGCCCGTAAGCGTGTATTATAATAAGTTTGTTTGTTAGAAAAGTTTATGTATAAAAGGCTCATTAATACTGGGTCTTAACATAAAGAAATACTTGTTAAAAGTATATATAAAGAAGTAAGATCAGGAGGTAAACAGATGAAATCATACATTGCAAAGCCACAAGAAGTAGAAAGAAAATGGTATGTTGTAGATGCTGCTGGTAAGCCACTAGGAAGAGTTGCTAGCCAAGTTGCTTCAATATTAAGAGGAAAGAATAAGCCAACATTTACACCAAATGTTGACTGCGGAGATTTTGTAATAGTTATTAATGCAGAAAAGGTTGTTTTAACTGGTAAGAAGTTAGACCAAAAGTTTTTAAGAAAGCATAGCTTATACCCAGGTGGATTAAAAGAAACTCCTTATAGAGAAGTTTTAGAAAAGAAACCTGAATTTGCATTTGAAGAAGCAGTAAGAAGAATGCTTCCAAAGGGTGTTTTAGGAAGACAAATGTTAAAGAAATTAAAGGTTGTTAGAGGCGAAGAACATAATCACGAAGCTCAAAAACCTGAAGTACTTGAATTAAAGTACTAATTTATGCTAGGGAGGAGGAATAAAGAAATGGCAAAAGTTCAATATATGGGTACTGGAAGAAGAAAGAAATCAATCGCAAGAGTAAGACTTGTACCAGGAAACGGAAATGTTACAATAAATAAGAGAGATATCCAAGATTACTTTGGATTAGAAACTTTAAGAATGATTGTTAATCAACCATTAGTTTTAACTGCTACTAAGGATAAGTTTGATGTATTAGTTAATGTACATGGTGGTGGATTCACAGGTCAAGCTGGAGCTATAAGACATGGAATAACTAGAGCTTTAATAAAGGCTGATGAAGCATTAAAGCCAGAATTAAAGAAAGCTGGATTTGTTACTAGAGATCCAAGAATGAAAGAAAGAAAGAAATACGGTCTTAAGAAGGCTAGAAAGTCTCCACAATTCTCAAAGAGATAGTATTTATTGTTTTATATTCTCACAAACCTTTGTGTTTGTGGGATTTTTTTATAATTTTTTTTGATAGTCATCATAACCAACATATAGACACTTTATTATTTTAGTTGCTAAATTGTGGATAACCTATTAGTTTAACAATAAAGTTTACATTCAGTATATTAAATTCATGTTAAATATATTAATAATAGATTAAAAATATTAACAATAGTTTATAAATAAAGTAAACTTAGATATGAAAAAAATATTTATATCGGAGGAGAAGAACGATATGGAATCGATGATGACTATCATAACATTACTTGGTGGGCTAGGCTTATTTGTATATGGAATGAAACTTATGGGAGATGGCTTAGAAAATGCAACAGGAGATGGATTAAAGAGTATATTAGAAAAGGTAACTAGCAATCCAATTACAGCAGTTTTAATAGGTGCAGCAGTAACAGCTGTAATTCAAAGTAGTAGTGCAACTACTGTAATGGTAGTGGGGTTTGTTAATGCAGGTTTGATGAATTTAACTCAAGCTGTAGGAATAATAATGGGTGCTAATATAGGAACAACAATTACTGCACAGTTAGTAGCATTTAAGTTAGATGAAATTGCTCCACTTTTTGTTTTTATAGGTGCAGCGATAGTTATGTTTGCAAAAGGAAAAAAGAGAAAAGAGATAGGACATATTATACTTGGCTTTGGTATATTATTTACTGGAATGGGTATAATGAGTTCTTCAATGAAACCTCTTACTAATTCAGAAGTTTTTAAAGATGTTTTATTAACAATAGGTGACAATTGGCCAATTGGTATTTTATCTGGAGCAGTAATAACAGCAGTTTTACAAAGCTCATCAGCTACTACTGGTATCTTGGTTGGTCTTGCAACAGCAGGAGCCATAGACATAAAAATAGCATTACCAATCGTCTTCGGATGTAATATAGGAACTTGTGTAACAGCAATATTATCTAGTGTAGGAGCTAATAAAACGGCTCATAAAGCAGCAGCAATGCACTTAATATTTAATATTTTAGGAACAATTATCTTTATACCATTTTTAGGGATACTAGGAGATTTTGTTTATAAGTTAAGTCCAAATGATGTACAAAGACAAATAGCAAATGCACATACAGTTTTTAATATAGTAAATACACTAATTATGCTTCCTTTTAGTAAATATTTAATTATTGTAGTAAACAAGATAATCCCAGGTGATGATGAAGAAGAAGAAATGGGAGTAAAATATATTGATGATAGATTGCTTGAAACACCTGTAATTGCAGAGGCTCAAGTAATAAAAGAAACAGTAAGAATGGCAAATAAATCTAAAAAAGCTCTTGAATTATCAATGAAGGCCTTTATGGAAGGTGATGAGGCAACTATAAAAAAAGCTTATGATAATGAAGATTTAATAAACTTGCTAGAAGAAGAGATAACCAAATTCTTAGTAAAATTATCAAAAAGAGAAATTGCTGAAAATGAAAAAGTAATTCTTGCATCAACTTTTCATGTTATAACTGATATTGAAAGAATAGGAGATCATGCAAAAAATATAGTAGAATTAGCTACAGAAAAAATGGAAAAGAATTTGAAGTATACTGATGAAGCAATAAAAGAATTATATGAAATATATAACTATACACTTAAAGCATTAGAAATTGCTATAAGTAGTTATGAACATAAAAATCCTGAAGAAGCTAAAAAAATAAATGATATAGAAGCAAGTATAGATGATGCACAAGCAAGATTTAGAATAGAGCATATAAAGAGATTATATGATGATAGATGTACAGCTTATACAGGAGCGATATTCTTAGATTTAATTAGTAATTTTGAAAGAATAGGAGACCATTCAACTAATATAGCTCAAAGTATTATAGATAATTATTAATCATATTAAAGTAAAGACCATGAAAAATCGTGGTCTTTATTTTGTTGTTAAAAAATTATATCAATTTCTAAACTATGGGGAATTTGCTAAGCTTAATAATAAAGTTTTGTAGATGAAGTAAATTTAAAAATTTCATTTTTTTTGAATAAAAAATTATAAAATGGTTAATAATATTGGTATAAAGCATTGTGGAGGCATAGGGCATGAGATTAAAAAAATATTATACAATTCTTTTTATGGTTATGTTAATAATTATAAATATTCCTTTAAATATTTCTGCAAAAAACATTAGTTCAAAAAAAGATATAAAAGAAAAAATAAAAGGAATAATATTAATTGATCCAGGTCATGGAGGAATAGATGGAGGAGCGAAATCTTCTAATGGAACAATTGAAAAAGAATTAAATTTACAAATAAGCAACAGATTAAAAGAAAAATTAGAAAAGGAAGGATATAAGGTATATTTAACTAGAGAAGAAGATAAAGAATTATCTACTAGAAAGGTTGAAGACTTAGATAGTCGTTGCAAAATGAAGCAAGAAGTAAAATGTGATGTATTTATATCAATACATCAAAATAAATTTACAAAAGAAAGATGTTATGGAGCACAGGTATGGTATGCAGATAATGAAAAAAGTACAAAATTAGGTGAATTAATTCAAGTAGGATTAAAAGAAAAAGTTCAAGATGGAAATACAAGACTTGCAAAAAATGCAAAAAATCAATATAGAATTTTAAGAGATGGATATGATGGTGCATGTGTAATAGTTGAATGTGGCTTTATTTCAAATCCTGCAGAAGAAGAAAGATTAAAGACAGAAGAACATCAAAATCAAATTGTAGATGGAATTATAGAAGGAATAAATAATTATTTTAAGTAATATTTTTAATTTTTATTGCCCTTATAATAGCTTATTTTATACATAATACTTAAAAATTACTTGTAAACTATACAAAAAAGAAATACACTATTATTAGATTATGGAGGTGGATTTTTTGAGAGAAATTAATGTTAAAGAAGTAGAAAATGCTGTTAGAAATTTAAGTATAGAAGCTAACTATTATATTGGAGAAGATATAAAAGAGGCTTTAATTGAATTTAAGAAAAATGAACCATTTAAAATTGCAGAAGAAGTTCTTGATAAAATTATTTTAAACGATGAAATAGCTTGCAATGAACAAATGCCTATGTGCCAAGATACTGGTATGGCTTGTGTCTTTTTAGAAATTGGACAAGATGTTCATTTTATTGGAGGACTACTAGAGGATGCTATTAATGAAGGGGTAAGAAGAGGATATGAAGAAGGATATTTAAGAAAATCAGTAGTTAAAGACCCTATTGATAGAGTAAACACAAAAGATAATACACCAGCAATAATATATTATGATATAGTTCCTGGTGATAAAGTTAAAATAACTTTGGCACCTAAAGGTTTTGGCTCTGAAAATATGAGTAGAATAGGAATGCTTAAGCCTGCTGATGGACTAGAAGGTGTTAAGAAATTTATAATAGATACTGTAGAACAAGCAGGTCCAAATCCATGTCCTCCTATGGTTGTAGGAGTAGGTATAGGTGGTACTTTTGATAAGGCTGCATATTTAGCTAAAAAAGCTTTACTTAGACCTATAAATGTTAGAAATTCAAATGAATTTTATAAAAATTTAGAAGAGGAATTATTAGAAAAAATAAATAAGCTTGGTATAGGACCTCAAGGTTTTGGCGGAAGAACTACAGCATTAGGTTTAAATATAGAAACTTATCCAACACATATAGCAGGTCTTCCAGTAGCAGTAAATATAAATTGTCATGCTACAAGACATAAAGATATAACTTTATAAGGAGGATTTTGTTATGGAAATTAAGCTTACAACACCACTAACAGAAGAAAAAACTAAAAATTTAAAAGCTGGAGATAGTGTTTTATTATCTGGCATATTATATACAGGAAGAGATGCAGCACATAAAAGACTTATAGATTTATTAAATGCAGGGAAAGAGTTACCTATAAACATAAAGGATGAAGTGATATATTATGTTGGTCCAAGCCCAGCTAAGCCAGGAATGGTAATAGGTTCTGCAGGACCTACAACTAGCTATAGAATGGACCCATATGCACCAAGATTATTAGATTTAGGACTAAAAGGAATGATTGGAAAAGGTGCAAGAAATCAAGAAGTAATTGATGCTATTGTAAGAAATAAAGCTGTTTACTTTGGGGCTATTGGAGGGGCAGCTGCACTTATTGGAAAAAGTATAGTTAGTTCAGAAATAGTAGCATATGAAGATTTAGGTGCAGAGGCTATAAGAAAAATAGAAGTAAAGGACATGCCTTTAGTTGTTATCATAGATAGTGAAGGAACAAATCTTTATGAAACTGGAAAAAAAGAATATCTAAGTTCTCAAAAGTAATTATTAAGATAAAAATAGTTATTTGCATTAATAAGAGCTTTTAAATATAATTTTAGATATAATCAATAATGGGGATGGATGTTTTATGACATCTATCCTTTGTTTTTAATTATAAACAATGTATCTTGAAAAAAATATTTAACTTTAGGATAATAATAAAGGAGGTAAATCATATGAAGAAAAAATCTAAATTTAAACTGCTAGGTAATTTAAGAGTTAAGAAAATAATATTAATTTTGCTTGTAATATTAGTAGTACTTATACTAATAATTAATGGTGTGGAAAATAGAAAAGATGAGTCACATAATTCATTAAATGAATCCAATTCGCAAATAATACAATCTCAAGAAAATAATGATACAGAAAGCAACAAAGAAGAAGGTAATAAAGAAGAGGGTAATAAAGAAGAAAGTAGCATAGAAGAAGCTTTATATGAAGAAGCAAGAAACCTATTTTTTAATGAAGGAAGTTATGAAAAGACAATAGAAAAAGCTAATGAAATAATAGATAAATTTCCAAAAAGCTATAAGGCTTATAATATAAGAGGGATAGCTAAAGCATATAATGGCAACTTTCAAGAAGGAATGGATGATATAGATAAAGCATTAGAATTAAATTCAGATTTTGGATATGCTAGGTTTAACAAAGCTTTAAATTATGAACTTTATGGAGAATATGATAAGGCTTTAATATGGTATGATAAAGCTTTAGAAATTGAAGATTATGTTTGGAGCTATTATGGAAAAGCGTCTATTTATGGAAGAAAAGGTGATGTGGAAAACACAATTAAGTATTTAAAAATAGCCATATCAATGGAAAGTGCTGTTAAAGATGAAGCAAAAACAGAGGCAGACTTTGATAATGTAAGAGATTCTAAAGAATTTCAAGATTTGATAAATAACTAAGGAGAGTGAATTTATTATGTTTAATGTTTTAGTAGTAGATGATGAAAAAGAAATAAGAGATGCAATTGAAATATATTTAAGAGGAGAAAATCTAAATATAATAAAAGCTGGAGATGGTCTTGAGGCATTAGATTTGTTAGAAAGTAACAATATACATTTAATAATCTTAGATGTGATGATGCCTAAACTTGATGGAATAAAGACATGTCTTGAAATAAGAAAAAATAGAAATATACCTATAATAATGTTATCAGCAAAAGGAGAAGATTCTGATAAAATATTAGGATTAAATGTCGGTGCAGATGATTATATGACAAAGCCATTTAATAATATGGAACTTGTAGCAAGAGTAAAATCTCAATTAAGAAGATATGATAAACCTCTTAATATAGGTGGTGATGGAATAATAAAAGTTAGAGATTTAGTTATAGATGAAGTGGCTAAAAAGGTAATAGTAAGAGGGGTAGATGTAAAAGCTACAGCAACAGAATATAAAATTTTGCATTTACTTGCATCTAATTTAGGAAAAACTTTTTCTATAAAAGAGATATATGAAAAGGTATGGGAAGAAAACTTTTATAAAAGTGAGAATACAGTAACTGTTCATATAAGAAGAATAAGAGAAAAAATAGAGATAAATACTAAAGAGCCAGAATATATCAAGGTGGTGTGGGGTATTGGCTACAAAATTGAAAAATAGCATAAAAAAATACTTTACAGAAGTATGGCTTATAGAGATTATAATTGTATTGCTTATTGGTGGGTATTTTTGTAATGAACTATATAATAGCAAAAAATCAACCTCATATTTGGTAAATTTAATAAAAGAAGTAAAAAATCCTGAAAAAGTATATAGGGAAAAACTTAAAAATGAATCTGCACTTACAAGTGCAATTATATATGATAAGACTAATTCATTAAAGAAGATTTATTATGGAACAGACAAGGAAAAGCAAGATATAGAATCGTATTTTAAGTACAATACTAATACAATAAATACTGAATTAACAAATAAAGCTGAAAGATTTATAGCTATTCCAAAGGGTATATACTTTATTATTAGAAATAAAGAAACAAATGAGGTAATATCAAATGATATATATTTATCAAAAAATAAATATACTCAAAATGAGATTATGCAATATATAAATAATAAATATTCAGGAAAAGAGGTATTTATTTTTTATGATAATAGTAAAAACTTTAATGAAGTAGTATCAAAGGACAAAATAATAGATAAAGATGATGTTATAGGATATTATGAAGAATATTATTATACAACATCAAGTAGATATAATAATTTGGATAATATTCGAACTCTTAAAATTATAACTTTTGTTGGAATTGTTGGGATATTATTATTATTAAAAATTGTTATAGTATTAATTTTAGGTAGAAAAAATATTAATACAAAGTTTATACAAAATGTTAAATACATAATAAATAATGCATTAAAGTATAAAGAAACTAAAAAAATTATTATAACTACTATAATATGTTTGGTAGTATTTTATATATTTTATTTATATCTAATAGCAGAAGGAGGATATGAAAAAAACATATTAGTAAATTTCTTTACTATGTATCCTTTTAAGGGAAGTTTATTGCTAATACTTTGTCCTCTTATAGTACTTTTTTATTCTGTAAAGAAAATAATTGAAGTAAAGAAAGTAACAGAAGCCTTAAAATGTATAAATGATGGAAATTTAGAATGTGAAATTCCTGAATGTAGAAGTAATGAAATAAATGAGTTAGTGGAAAATATAAAGAAATTAAAAACAGGATATGAATTAGCTGTTGAAAATACATTAAAAAATGAAAGATTAAAAACAGAATTAATATCTAATGTTTCCCATGATTTAAGAACCCCTCTTACATCAATAATTAATTATGTAAATATACTTCAGCAAGATAATGTAACTGAAGAGGAGCGAAAAGAATATCTCGCTATATTAGAAAAAAAATCTAAAAAGCTAAAAGTATTAATAGATGATTTGTTTGAAATGTCAAAAATTAATAGTGGAAAAATGAAATTAAATAAAGAAAACATAGATATAATGTCATTAATACATCAAGCAATAGGAGAATATTCATTTTTATATGAAGATAAAAACATTGAGTTTAAAGTAGAAAGTAATTATGAAGAAATAATAATGAGTTTAGATGGAAAAATGATTTCTCGAGCTATTGAAAATATAGTAATTAATTCATTAAAGTATTCTTTAGAAAAAACTAGGGTTTATGTTGATGTAGAAAAAACAGAGAAAGAAGTAAAAATAGCATTTAAGAACATAGCAAATTATGAAATGGATTTTGATGATAATGAGATATTTGAGAGATTTGTAAGAGCAGATAAATCTAGAAATTCTAATATAGAAGGTTCAGGGTTAGGACTTGCAATAACAAAAAGCATAGTTGAACTTCATGGAGGAGTTATTAAGGTTGAACGTGAGGGAGATATGTTTAAAATCTTTATAATACTTCCAATTTAAAATTAAGTAAATAATTTTCTAATTAGTGATTATATAATCAAAACACATTATCTTGTAAAAAATTGCAAAAATAAACAAAAAATCATATTAATTTTAGTTAAAACTCACTAAAAATTATTAACAATTTGATAGATATATGATAAAATTAAAATAGTGTAAGTATTTAAAAAAATTAATTGAAAAAATTTGACAAAATATCAATGGAATACAAAATTTTAGGAGGAAAAAGTATGAAAAAGGGAATTGCTGCATCAAAAGGCTATGCAATAGGAAAGGTTTTTTTACAAGTTAATGAGGAAATAGCTATAACAGATGAAAAAATTTCTGATATAGAGGCAGAAAAAGCCAAATTACAAAAAGCACTTGATGATTCAAGAACACAGTTAGAAAAAATAAAAGAAAAAGCATTGATAGAAATGGGAGCAGAAAAAGCTCAAGTTTTTGAAGCACATATAACATTATTAGATGACCCAGAATTTACTGGAGCAATGCAGAATGAAATAGAATCTAATAGCATAAATTCAATGAAAGCGGTTAAGTCTGTTACTGATATGTTTGTATCAATCTTTGATGCAATGGAAGATGCTTATATGAAAGAAAGAGCAGCAGACATAAAAGACGTTTCAAAGAGAATAATTTCAAATTTAGTTGGTAAAGGTGGAGAGGCTTTTGCTATAACAGAAGGAAATACAATAGTTGTAGCACATGATTTAACACCATCAGATACAGCACAGTTAGATAGAAGTAAGGTTGTTGGATTTATAACAGACATTGGAGGAAGAACTTCTCATGCTGCTATTATGGCTAGAACATTAGAAATACCTGCAGTACTAGGCTTAGGAGATATAACTACTTCTGTTAAGACTGGGGATAGTGTAATTGTTGATGGTTTAACTGGAGATGTAATAATAAATCCTTCAGAAGAGGTAATTGCAGAATATACTAAAAAGAAGGAAAAATTCCAAGCAGAACAAGAGGAATTAAAGAAATTAATAGATGTTAAGACTACTACTAAATCAGGAAGAAGAATAGAAGTTTGTGGAAACATAGGTAAGCCAGAAGATGTACTTGGTGTTATAGCAAATGGTGGAGATGGAGTAGGATTATTTAGAACAGAATTTTTATATATGGATAGAGAAAGTGCTCCAACTGAAGAAGAACAATTTGAAAGCTATAAATTTGTTTTAGAAAAAATGGAAGGAAAGCAAGTAGTTATAAGAACTCTTGATATTGGTGGAGATAAGACTCTTCCTTATTTACCATTACCTCAAGAAATGAATCCATTCTTAGGATATAGAGCAATAAGACTTTGTTTAGATAGAAAAGAAATATTTAAAGTTCAATTAAGAGCATTACTTAGAGCATCTGTATTTGGTAAGCTTTGTGTTATGTTCCCAATGATTTCAGGAATAC
Organism: Clostridium sp.; assembly: GCA_022785265.1. Classification (GTDB taxonomy): domain Bacteria; phylum Bacillota; class Clostridia; order Clostridiales; family Clostridiaceae; genus Clostridium. The sequence continues at coordinate 13,948 of JALFQD010000040.1, forward strand.
AAGAATTCCGTCAAGCTAAAGAAGTTGTTGAAGAATGTAAGGCAGAACTTAGAGCAGAAGGAAGAGAATACTCAGAAAATATTCAATGGGGTATAATGGTTGAAATTCCAGCAGCTGCAGTTATGGCAGATGAATTAGCTAAAGAAGTAGATTTCTTCTCAATAGGAACAAATGACTTAATTCAATATACATTAGCAGCTGATAGAATGAGTGAAAAAGTATCATACCTTTACAACCCAATGCACCCTGCAGTATTAAGATTAATAAAAATGACTATAGATGGTGCACATTCTCAAGGTAAATGGGTTGGAATGTGTGGTGAAATGGCTGGAGACGAAACAGCTATTCCAACATTAGTTGAATATGGATTAGATGAATTCTCAATGAGTGCTACATCAATTCTTACAGCTAAGAAGATAATGTTAGAACAAGAATAATTTTAATGGCTATTGCACTAAAAAATATTGTTAGAAAGTTTTTTGTGCAATAGCCTTTTTATATTATTTTCTAAGTTGTTGATAACTTACCAAACTAACAATTAACACTTTTTAACGTTCATCACCTAAAAAGAAAAGTGCAAGGGTATTTATACCAGTATGGCTTCCAATAACACATCCTATATAATTTATAAGAACCTCTACATTATATTTTTCTTTAATTTTATTAGCTAAATATTCAGCATCACTTAAGCAATCAGAATGAGAAATGGCTATTAATTTTTGAGAATTTATATTTACAGCTTTTTCTTCAAATTCTTTAAATAATGTATTTATTGATTTTTTTCTACCTTGAACTTTAGAGTAATTTATTAATTGTCCTTCATTATTAACCTTTACCATAGGCTTTAATTTTAATATTGAGCCTAAAGTGGCAGCAGTTCCAGAAAGACGACCACCTCTTTTTAAGTAATCTAAATCATCCATTGCAACTAAATGTATAATCTTTAATTTATTATCTTCAATATATTTAATTACCTCTTCCTTAGAAGCACCATTTTCTTTTAATTCACAAGCCTTTATTATTAAAAGTCCATTACCTAAAGAAGCAGATTTTGTATCAATTATAGTAATATCAGCATCAGGATATTTTTCTAAAATTTCATCTTTTGCAAGTTTAGCACTATTTATAGTACCACTAAGAGCAGAAGAAAAAGCAGGATATATAATAGCTTTATTGTCCTTTACTATCTTTTCAAAGGCATTAAAAAACTGTTGGCTATTAACTTGAGAGGTTATTGGCATTTCACCATCTCTTATTCCTTGATAAAAATCTTTATATGATAAGCTAGAGTTTTCATCTTCAATATATTCCTTACCTTTAAAATTACAGGTAAGTCCTAAAAGAGTTAAGTTGTATTTTTTAATTATTTCTATTGGTAAATCAGCAGCAGAATCTACTACTATATTAAAATCTTTCATAAAGACCCTCCTAAATAAATTAATATAAACAATTATATCATATGCAATAAGTGGAAATACATATTATTATTTAATTTTGGAAAAAGTAACACATATAAAATATTAAAAAGGAGCAAAAATGATGGTTACTATTTTAGAAAATGTCCATGTATATACACCTGAAAATAAAGGGATAAAGAGTGTATTAATTGTAGGAGATAAATTTGAAGGATTGTATGATGAACTAGATTTTAAATCAAACACCATTAAAGTAAATAGAGTAAATTGTGAAGGAAAATTTATGTTTCCTGGATTTATAGATAATCATGTTCATATATTAGGTGGTGGAGGAGAGGGTGGATTTACCACAAGAACTCCAGAAATAAAATTTACTGACTTAACAAAAGCTGGCATAACTACTGTTGTTGGATGCATTGGAACAGATGATGTATGTAGAGACATGAAAACATTAATAGCAAAGGTAAAGGAATTAGAGGGTAATGGAATATCTGCATATTGTTATACTGGCTCATATAGTATTCCAGTAAAGACAATTACAAATAGCATAAAAGAAGATTTAATGTTGTTAAATGATGTGATAGGTGTTGGAGAAATAGCACTATCTGACCATAGAAGTTCCCAGCCTACTTATGATTCTTTTGTTAATTTAGTATCTCAAGCAAGAGTGGGAGGGCTTTTATCAGGAAAATCAGGAATTGTTAATGTTCATATTGGAGGAGGAGCAAGAAGAATGGATATGTTATTTTCTCTTATTAGAAATACAGAAATACCTCCAACACAACTTTTGCCAACTCATGTAAATAGAACAGAAGAATTATTTGAAATGGGAGTTAAATATATAAAAGAAGGTGGATATATTGACTTTACAACAAGTAGTGATGAAGAATTTTTAGAAAAGGGAGAATTAACAGCAAGTGAAGGGTTAAAAAAGATATTAGATATGAATCTTCCCATAAGTCATGTTACATTTTCTTCTGATGGAAATGGAAGTATGCCAAACTTTAATGAAAAGAGAGAACTTATTGGATTGAAGTTATGTAATGTTAGCTCATTATATGAAGAAGTTAAAAAGGCAATTTTGAATAAAGGAATATCAATAGAATTAGCTTTAAGCACAATAACATCAAATGTAGCAAAAATTTTAAAACTAAAAGATAAAGGTGAAATAAAGAGTGGAAATATAGCAGACTTTGTTCTTGTAAATAAGAAAAGCCTTGAGATAGAGGATGTTTATGCAAAAGGAGAACAGGTTGTTAAAGATGGAACTCCAATTAAAAAAGGTATATTTGAATAAAGAGGGCATAAAAGCCCTCTAAATTAGCTTTTGAAAAAAACATGATTACCTATAGTTGTAACATCAGTTTTTTCTGTGGATTTCATCCAAGGGCAAGTAGCTATTTTGGGGTTGTAAAAAAATAAAGCATTATTTGTTGGGTCTACACCTTTAATTGCTTCATAAACAGCATCATAACAAACTTTATCTGGATTAGCTACAATTTCATTGTTTTTTACACAAGAGAAAGCATTTTTTTGAAAAATGACTTCTTTAATGCTGTTTGGAAATTGAGAATTCATAACTCTGTTCAAAACAACAGAGGCAACAGCTACTTTTCCTTCAAAAGGTTCACCACGGCTTTCTGCATATACTAGTTTTGCCATAAGGTCTATATCAGATTGAAGAATATATAGCTGTTTTTGTTTGCTATTAAATACTTGAACAACTTCGTCTGAATTTATGTAATTACTTTCTTCACCTTCTAAATAGCTATTTTCTTGAATAGAAGTAGTGTCAGCTTTTACTATTAAAGCTGGACATAATAAAATTATTGAGACTAAGTAAAATAAAATTTGATTGAAAAATTTTTTCATGTTTAACCTCCTATTTCTAACCCAGTCAAAAAATAGTATGACCAAGAAAATTTTTATTATGCAAAAAAATATTAATTTAATAAAAATTAAAATTTGATTAATATGTATTTGCTTTATGCAAAAAGGAATAAATTTGTTGTATAATTTAAATAAAGAAAAGAAATGTGAGGTGAGATATGTGCGAGATATTATTGAGTTTTTAGTAAATTCTATTAGAAATATATCTATTTGGTCAATCTTAGATATTTCAGTTGTAGCATTTATATTTTATAAGGGTTATATGCTAGTAAAAGAAACAAGAGCAGAGCAATTATTAAAAGGAATATTTCTTGTTATAGCACTTTTCCCTATTAGTTATATTTTAAAATTAGATATGCTTTATTTTATTTTAAATAAAACAATAACAATAGGAGTATTAGCTGTTGTTATAATTTTTCAGCCTGAAATAAGAAGAGCGTTAGAACATATAGGAAGGTCAACTTTTGAAGATATACACAACAGTCAAACAATAGAAAAAAGAACTAAAGTTGTTAATGAAATAGTAACTGCCATGTCAAACCTAGCAGAAACAAAAACAGGAGCTCTTTTGGCAATAGAGCAAAGTACTGGACTTGGTGATGTTTTTGAGTCAGGAACAATATTAGATGCAGAGGTAAGTGCAAACTTGCTTGAAAATATTTTTGTTGTAAATACTCCATTACATGATGGTGCAACAATTATAAAAAATGGAAGAATATACGCAGCAGGTTGTGTACTTCCATTAACAAAGAATAATTCAATAAATAAAAAATTAGGAACAAGACATAGAGCAGCAATAGGATTATCTGAAAACTCTGATGCGTTAATAATTGTTGTTTCAGAGGAAACAGGAGTTATATCATTAGCTGTAAATGGAAGGTTAACAAGAAATTATGATAAGGAAAAATTAAGATCTATATTATTAAGAATAATGGAAAAAAGAGATGCAAAAAAAGTTAAAACCGCTAGTGAGAAGGTGATGACGTGGATAAAAGGAATGAAAAAGTAATTACAATAATAGTATGTGTATTATTATCATTTTCATTGTGGGTATATATATCTAATGTTGAAAATGTAAACAGAACAGTAGAACTAAAAAATATAAGTGTTACTATTGAAAATGAATCTGCACTTTCAGAATCTAAATTAGTATTATTGCCAGA
>JALFQD010000145.1 GCA_022785265.1 Clostridium sp.
TAGAATGAAAGAACTATGGGGATATATGATTTATATATTCTCAGATAATAAAAAATATGCAAAGAAAATAAAAAAGGCACAAAAATTAAAAGAATATAATGAAGCAGTTTCTAGTTTGTTTCAAGAACAAGAAATAATAAAAGGGGCAGGATTATTTAATTAAGAATTAAATAAGGTTTAAGAAAATTGTAATTTAGGATATATTGTTTCTAAAAGCACAGCAAGTCACGATTATATAACTAAACTTGCAGTATATCAAAAGTTTAAGGTGGAAGAATACAACATAGTTGAGCAAAATGGTAAGATAATACAATATTCATTGGTTGATAATCAATATGAAATAGCTGATGTATATAAAAATGATGATATTTATGTAAGTACTGTTTTTGAAGATTTAAAAATTAGTCTAAAAGAAATATATTAAAAAGAAAAAGAATGTTGGTTAGAAATTTTCAACATTCTTTTTCTTTTTAAAACATATTTATTTAATTTATTACAAATATGTAATGATTTTTTCAAAGTTAAGGTTTATAATTATAGTGTAAATATATTTTTTGAATTTTTTATTAACAAAAGGAGTTGAACTTATGAAAAATTTAAAATCTAGTACTATAATTAAAAAGATGTTTTTACTGTTATTATTTATGCTTTTCGTAATATTTGGCACAGCTAGAGCAAATATTTTAGTTACAAAAGCCTATGATAGTAAAGAAATTCATGTTAATTATTCATTACATATGCAAAACATAGGATGGCAAGAATTTAAAAATGATGGAGAAGTGGCGGGAGTTCCTGATAGTTCACTTAGGGCAGAGGGAATAAAAATAAATATTGTTTCTGATGATGAAACTATAAAAAATATGAAATCATTGATTTCTTACTGTGCTCATGTTCAAGGACAAGGATGGCAAGAGTGGGTTTCAGATGGAGAAGTAGCTGGAACATTTGGAAAATCACTAAGAATGGAAGCTATTAAGATTAAATTAAATCCTGAAATTGAAAAAAATTATGATATATATTATAGAGTGTGTACTGAAAAATATGGATGGCTTTCATGGACTAAAAATGGAGAAGTAGCTGGAACAGTTGGAATGTCTACTCAAATTAGAGGAGTTCAGATTAAGTTATATGAAAAAAATAGTAATGATAAACCTTCTTTAGAAGGACATAGTTCTTTATCAAAAGATAAGATTGGAAATTTATTATTTCAAACTCATGTTCAATATGAAGGTTGGCAGGATTGGAAATCTGATGGTGAAATGTCAGGAACAACAGGAAAATCACTAAGAATGGAAGCTTTTAAGGCTAAAATAGAAAATACCTCTAAAGCAGGATTATATACAGGAGGAATTTCTTATAGTTCTCATGTCCAGTATGAAGGTTGGCAAGATTGGAAATCTGATGGTGAAATATCAGGAACAACAGGAAAATCATTAAGAATGGAAGCTATAAAAATAAAGCTTACAGGAGAGTTAGAAAAATATTGTGATATATATTATAGAACTCATATTCAAGGTTATGGTTGGCTTGATTGGAGCTGTAATGGAGAAAAAAGCGGAAGTGAAGGTCTTAGCTTAAGAGCAGAAGCAATAGAAATATGTATAGTACCTAAAGGAGGTACTCCTCCAGGAAGTATAGAAAGAAGCTTTATTGATAAGTCTGATATGCCACAATCTTTTGTAAAAGACTTAGAAATTTCAAAGAGAACTAATCAAGCAATTATTGTAGTAGGAAATGGAGGTTCTTACGCCACTCTTACATTACATGAAAAGGTTAATGGTTTATGGAAAGAAATATTAAGAACTCCTGCAAGGGTTGGATATAATGGAATAACCAATAATAAACATGAAGGTGATGGAAAAACTCCTTCAGGGGTTTATTCATTAGGACAAGCATTTGGTGTAGCAAACAATCCAGGAGCTAAGAAAGATTATTTAAAACTTAATAATAATTATTATTGGGTAGATGACTCAAATTCAAGATATTACAATAAACTTGTAAATATTTCTCAAGTAAATAAAGATTGGAATAGTGCAGAGCATTTAATTGATAATAAAACAGCATATAAATATGCAATAAACATAAATTACAATACTAATTGTGTTAAAAATAAAGGAAGTGCAATATTTTTACATTGTAGTGGAAGAGGCTCAACAGCAGGATGCGTTTCAGTGCCAGAAGATGTAATGATTAATTTATTAAGAAGAATAAATAACGATGCATTAATTGGTATCTATGTAAACTCAAATTCTATGTATTAAATGTTTTATTATTGCAATTATATTTATATTTACCGAGTTTAGTGTATTATTAAAATTTATTTAATATGATGATTTCATTTTGAAAAGGAGAGAATAAAAGTTATTTTAACATAAAAATGTACACCTTCATATGTTAGTTTATAGGAAGAATTTTTTAATTAACTTCTAGAAAATATATATGATGGAGATAATAGTTATGAAAAACAATAATATAGATAATGAGTTATCATTAAATAATATTCCAATAGGAAGTAAGTGTAAAGTAACGCTCCTTAAAGCTGATGGTTCTATAAGAAGAAGATTATTAGATTTAGGATTAATAAAAGGAACGGAAGTAGAATCTATTTCTAAAAGTCCTTCAGGAAATCTTGTAGCATATTTGATAAGAGGAGCAGTTATAGCATTAAGAGCAGAAGATGCTTCTAAGATATTAGTAGAGAGAATTTAAATAAGTTCATAAAATATAAAATGAGTTATTATTATATAAAGGGGCTTAATAATGGGTTTAACCTATCAATCTACTGGAACTAATGCATTAGATAAAGAATTAAGAATTAATCATAGTTTAAGAGATGGTAAGGTAGTAGCTTTATCAGGAAATCCCAATGTTGGGAAAAGTACTATTTTTAATAGTTTAACAGGATTAAATCAACATACTGGCAACTGGCCTGGAAAGACAGTTACAAATGTAACAGGGAAGTATATTTATAAAGAAAAAGAATTTATAATGGTAGATATTCCAGGAACTTATTCTTTAATGGCAAATTCTGTTGAAGAGGAAGTTGCAAGGGATTTTATATGCTTTGGTAATCCTGATATTACAGTGGTTATTACAGATGCAACATGTCTTGAGAGAAATTTAAATCTTGTGCTTCAAACAATAGAAATAACTAAAAATGTTATTGTATGTGTTAATCTTATGGATGAGGCAAAAAGAAAAGGCATAAAAATAGACCTAAAAAAGCTCTCACAGCTTTTAGGAGTGAAAGTAGTTGGAACAAGTGCAAACACTGAAGAAGGAATAGAACAACTTAAAGAGGAAATTTATAAGAACATAAATCAAGAAACTATAAGTATAAGATATAATGAGTGTATTGAAAGAGCAATATCTTTAATAGAAGAAAAAATTAATATAAGATGGTTATCATTAAAGCTTTTAGAGGAAGATGAAAGCTTATTAAATTCAATTAAGAATTATACAAATATTAATTTGAATGATAAAGATTTAAAAAATACAATAAATGAAGCAAAAAAAATAATTATAAATGAAGGCTTTGATAAGGATAAATTTAGAGATGAAATAGTATCAACATTAGTAAAAAAGGCAGAGGAGATAAGCAAATCTGTTGTATCTTATAGTATAGAAAAATATAATGAAAGAGATAGAAAAATAGATAAAATACTAACCTCTAAAAAATTTGGAATCCCAATTATGATTTTGTTACTTGGAATTATATTGTGGATAACTATAACTGGAGCAAATTATCCTTCTCAAGTATTATCTAAATTATTATTTTATATACAAGATAAGCTTACAGAATTTTTCATGTGGATAAAAGCTCCAGCATGGTTAGAAGGAATTTTAGTTCAAGGAATGTATAGGACATTAGCTTGGGTAGTATCTGTTATGCTTCCTCCAATGGCAATATTTTTCCCATTATTTACTCTTCTTGAGGACTTAGGATATCTTCCAAGAATAGCTTTTAATTTAGATAATTTTTTTAGAAAATGTAATGCTTGTGGAAAGCAAGCTTTGACAATGTGTATGGGTTTTGGGTGTAATGCAGCAGGAATTGTTGGATGCAGAATAATAGATTCTCCAAGAGAAAGGTTAATTAGTGTTATTACAAATAATTTTGTCCCTTGTAATGGAAGGTTTCCAATGCTTATAGCAGTAATAACTATGTTTTTTACAGGATATTTTATTGGACCATTAAAATCAGTAATATCAACAATAATATTACTTTTTGTTATAATACTTGGAATTGTTATGACCTTTCTCATTTCTAAAATATTATCAAAAACTATATTAAAGGGAGTTCCATCATCATTTACATTAGAGCTTCCTCCATATCGTAAACCTCAAATAGGAAAAATAATTATAAGGTCAATTTTTGACAGAACACTTTTCGTTTTAGGAAGAGCAGTTTCAGTGGCAGCTCCAGCTGGAATTGTTATTTGGATTATGGCAAATATAAAAGTAGGTAATATGAGTATATTAAATCATTGTGCTGAATTTTTAAACCCATTTGCAAATATTATTGGGTTAGATGGATATATATTAATGGCATTTATTCTTGGCTTTCCAGCAAATGAAATAGTAATACCAATAATAATAATGAGCTATATGGCTACAGGCTCTCTTGTTGAGATAAATAGTATGACAGAACTTCATAGCTTACTTGTATCAAATGGATGGAGCATAATTACAGCCATTTGTGTTATGCTATTTTCATTAATGCATTGGCCTTGCAGTACAACTTGTTTAACTATAAAAAAAGAAACTAAAAGTATTAAATGGACTTTAATATCATTTTTAGTTCCAACAGTTACAGGAATAATAATATGCTTTATATTTACTAGCGTAGCTAGACTTTTAGGTTTTGCTTAAATTAAACTTTTTATTTTAGTTAAAGCATAATGAATATATTGTTTTGTTAGAGTTTATTAACAGATTCAAATAATATATTCATTATGCTTTTTTATAGCTATTGTATTAACTTTGTTTATTAAAATATTAGTTCACTTATTTTATGAAGGCGTGACGCAAGAGCCTGTCGATAGGTGAGAATCAAAATTTTATATTTTGCTCTTCGAACCTACCCAGCGAGCAAAGCGAGTCGGGCTTCCAAAAAAATAACATAAGCAAACTAATATTTTTGAACCAAGTTTAATATTAGTCAATATCATCAAATATTAATGGAACATTTTCTTTAAATAAATCTAGTATCATCTTAGCAACTTCTATCATTTGTGGGTGAGCAGAAGATGCTGTTCTTAATTTAAAGAAATGTCTCCATTCTCTTAAGTTCATAGTTATAACAATTTCTGTTTTTATTGAATTTGGAAGTATACTTCTAGCTTCTTGTGGAGTAACACCAGAAGCTATCATTTTCATATAGGTTTCTTCAATGCTTTTCATTGTGCTTTCCCAAGTTTTATAAGCTTCGTCATTTTCATTCCAAAAGCAAGGCTTTATAAATGTTAATTCATTTCCAAATTTATCATTTGAGTAGTTACAATATCTTGTGCTTTCTTGACTATAGCTTGCTATTCTATGTCTTACAATTTCATGAGTGACACCTCTATCACAAATTACTCTTACAGAAATGCTTTCATGTTCTATTACAGATTCATGATGTCTATGTAGTATATTGGATATAAATTTTTCAGCTGATTCTTCCTTTATGTTATTTTCACTTTTATAGCATACACGCCCTATTCTTTCAATTTTCTTTAATATTTCTTTTCCATCAATTTTATCTTCTAATATAACAGAAGGCTTTATTATTTTCATACTTTCTAAACTCCTTTTAAATAATTTATTAGGTTGTTGAATAAACAAAAATTGTAAAAATTTAAAAAGCCATTCCTTTCTGTTATAATGATTTCGCAAAAAAACATATCACAAAAGAAATGACTTAAGTGTAATTATACCATTAAATATTAAAAACGAAAATACTTATTATAAAATTTTATTTATATTTATTTTCATACTAATTTAACAAGTTCAATAATTTTATATAATTATACACTTTATATAAAGTTAATACTAGATAATATAGAGTTTGAAATTAAATAGAATTAATTAAAAAATAAAACTAACATTTGGACATATTTTCATAACAATATGAAATGTTTAATACTTATAAAAATGATATACTTAACTCATGAAAACGAAAACATAATAGTAAAAAGGAGGATAAAAATGTCGATTATATTTAACAAAAAAGAAAAAATATTTAATTTAAAAACTAATAACACACTATATCAAATGATGATTGCAAAAAGCAATGTGTTAATGCATACATATTATGGAGAAGCATTTAATGAAGGAAATGCTGGAAGGATATGGAGAAGTCACGATCATGGGTTTTCAGGAAATATATATGAAACTGAAAGTGATAGAACATTTTCTTTAGACACATTACCACAAGAATTTACATCCTATGGTGTTGGAGATTTTAGAGTAAGCTCAGTTAATATTGAAAATGGTGATGGTACTCATTTAGTAGATTGGCGTTATGTTGAACATAAGATATATAAGGGAAAATATGGTATCGAAGGAATGCCAGCTTTATATGGATTAGAAAATGATGCTGAAACATTAGAGATAACCTTAAAAGATATAAGTGGATTTAGTGAATTAACTTTATATTATAGTGTTTTTGAAGAGTTTGATATTATTACTAGATGTGCAAAAGTAAAAAATTTATCAGATACAGATATTAATTTATGTAAATTATCTTCTCTTTGTTTAGATTTACCTTATGGTAAATGGAAACAAAAACATTTTTATGGAAGACATACAATGGAAAGAATCGAAGAAAGTATAGACCTTCCTCATGGAATTACTGCAATAGGAAGCAGAAGAGGGACTTCAAGCCATCAACATAATCCTTTTATTATACTTCATGAAGATAATACTACTGAAGATTATGGAGAATGCTATGGAATGGCATTATTATATAGTGGCGGATTTTTAATTGAAACAGAGGTTGATCAAATTGATCAAACAAGAGTAGTTATGGGAATTCAGCCAGAAGGATTTAAATGGAGATTAAGTAAAGAGGAAAGCTTTATTACTCCAGAAGCAGTAATTACATATTCAAATAATGGTTTTACTAAATTAAGTCACAATTATCATGATGTATATCGTAGTCATTTAATTAGAGGAAAATATAAAGATGGAAAAAGACCAGTTCTTATTAACAATTGGGAAGCGACATATTTTGATTTTAATGCAGACAAGCTAGTAGATATAGCTAAATCTGCTTCTAAATTAGGTGTAGATTTATTAGTAATGGATGATGGATGGTTTACAAACAGAAATGATGATAAATCTGGATTAGGGGACTGGATTGTTGATGAGGAAAAGTTAAATGGAACTTTAGAAAGCTTAGTAAAAAGAGTAAATGATGAAGGAATGGAATTTGGAATTTGGTTTGAGCCAGAAATGATTTCAGAAATATCAAAATTATACACAGTTCATCCTGAATGGGTATTAAAAGCACCAAATAGAAAACCAAATAAAAGTAGAAGCCAGTTAGTATTAGATTTATCTAGAGAAGATGTAGTTGAATATTTGTATCAAAAAATATCTGGTATTTTAAGTAGTGCTCCAATTACATATGTTAAATGGGATATGAATAGAAGCATTAGTGATGTTTATTCATCATTAACAGATAATGGTGAAATATTACATAAATATGTATTGGGATTATATTCATTATTAGAAAGATTAATAAATAAATTCCCTAATGTATTATTTGAAGGTTGCTCAGGTGGAGGAGGAAGATTTGATGCTGGTATGCTGTACTATACTCCACAAATATGGTGTTCTGATAATACTGATGCAATTGATAGATTAACTATTCAGTATGGTACTTCATTTGGATATCCAATAAATACAGTTGGTTCTCATGTTTCTGCAACACCTAATCATCAAACTGGTAGAATTACTCCTTTTGAAACAAGAGGAATAGTAGCACTTAATGGCTCCTTTGGATATGAAATGGACTTATCTAAAATAACTGAAAAAGAGGAACAATTAATAAAAGAACAAATTAAATTCTATAAAAAAGTACAACCTTTAGTTTACAAAGGTAAGTATTATAGATTAACTAATCCTACAAAGGATGTTTTATCAGCAAATATGATTGTGGATAAGAATAAAGAAAATGTTTTATTTACAGCAGTTTATCAAAAGGCAGTATCTAATGGTTATTCTAGAGTAATTAAATTAAAGGGATTAAACCCAAATATAAAATATAAAATTAATTTATCTTTTGAAGCTAATACTGAGTGTAAAGGACAATGGGATGGAATTAAGGAGGCAACTGGAGATTATTTAATGAAGGCAGGAATATCTTTACCTAGACAGGTTGCTGATTATGCAAGTGTTTGTTTATATTTAGAAAAAATATAGATGCGGAGGGATAAATATGAAATTAGAAAGAATTATTACCATAGTGCTAGGTCTTGGTTTGGTTACTAGCTTGTTTACAGGATGTAGTGATAGTGGCAGAAATATATCTGGGAAAACTACTATAGAGTTAGTAAATTATAAGAGGGAAGCAGTAAGTATTTTTGAAGAATTTGCAGAGGAGTTTAATAAGGAAAACCCTGATCTTAATTTAGTAATCGATTCACCAAATGATGCAGTTACTATAATTAAAACTCGATTAATTAGAAATGATAATCCAGATATTATTGCTATTGGGGGAGATAATACATTTTCAAATTTAGCTGATGCAGATGTTTTAGCTGATATTAGCGATTATGAAGGAATTACAGAAATTAAGGATAGGTATTTAGCTATTGATAAGGAGTTAGAATTAGTTCCAAAGGAAGGTGTATATGCAGTACCTTATGCAGCAAATGCCTCAGGAATATTATATAATGCTGAAATGTTTAAGGAACATGGCTGGAATGTTCCAAAGACATGGACTGAATTAATTGAATTGTGTAAGGAAATTCAATCAGAAGGTATTTCCCCTTTTACATTTGGATATAAGGATACTTGGACAACATTAGCACCTTGGAATGCTTTAGCAGTAAACTTAACAAGTCCAGATATATTTACAAAAGTAAATTTAGGAGAGGATACTTTTGCAAACCATTATGGTGAAATTGCAGAGAAACAAAAAGAACTAATTCAATATTGTAAAAATGATCCTTTTGCTTATGGATATAATGATGCTTGTACTGCTTTTGCAAGGGGAGAATCTGCAATGTATGCAATTGGAAGCTATGCAATTGCGCAGATTTTAACAGTTAATCCAGAAATGGATATTCAATCATTTGTTATGCCTGCAACGGATGATGAATCAAAAAATATTTTAAATTCAGGAATTGATTTACAATTTTCTGTGTTAGAGGACACAGAAAATAAAGAAGCATGTTATAGAGTATTAGAGTTTTTACAAAGGGATGAAAATGTACAAAAATATATTGATAATCAAATGTCTGTATCATGTAAAAAAGGTAACTTTACATTGAATAAAACAATTGAAGGAATGAAACCTTATATTGATGAAGACAAACTTCAAGATTATCCAGATCATCATTATCCAGCGGAGCTAGGAGCAGATGCTTTAATTCAAACATATTTAATTGATGGCAATTTAGATAAATTTTTAAAAGGATTTGATAATGATTGGGCTCGATATAACAGAGATATTATTACTAGATTAAAAGAATATAATGAAAAAAATCAATAATAATATAATAGTAGGGAGAGAGGAAGATAAATATGAATATGAAAAAGATATCTACAAATAATCGTTCAAAAACATTTTTAGCCATTACTATACCAATTGTATTATTATTCTTTACATTTAATACAATGGCAGTTATACAGGGCTTTGGTTATAGTTTAACTAACTTTAGAGGATTTGGAAGCTTTCAATTTGTGGGATTAAGAAACTATATAGATTTGTTTAGTGATTCAAGAGTAATTAATTCTTATATATTTACGTTTGGATTTGCAATTGTATGTACAATATTAGTAAACGTTATAAGTTTAATACTAGCCTTAGGTTTAAATTCTAAAATACGTGCAAAGGGAGCTTTAAGAGCTATCTATTTCTTACCTAATATTTTAGGGGGATTAGTAATTGGTTATGTATTTAATTTCTTCTTCACTTATATTTTGCCTGCAATTGGAAAAGCAGTAGGAAGTGGAGCATTAAGCAACAGTTTACTTGCTAGCCCTAAAACAGCATGGTTTGCATTAGTAATATGTGTAGCTTGGCAGTCAATTGCAATGAATACATTAATTTATATTTCAGGTTTACAAACAGTGCCTGAAGATGTTTATGAAGCTGGAGAAATTGATGGGGCTGTAGGCTTTAAGAAATTTAAGAATATTACATTTCCATTAATAATGCCATTTTTCACAATTAACATGGTTTTATGTATGAAGAATTTCTTAATGGTATTTGATCAAATTGTATCTTTAACAGGAGGAGGACCTGCAAGAAGTACAGAATCCATTTCATATTTAATTTATAATGGTGGATTATCAGGTGGAGCATTTGGATATCAAAGTGCTAATGCAGTAATTTTCTTTATAGTAATTTTAATAATTTCTGTATTCCAATTAAAATTTTTAGGTAAAAAGGAGGAACAATTATAATGAAAAAATTAAGAACTCCTAGACAAACAAATGTATTAGTTAATATTTTATTAATATTAGGGTGTATTACAGTATTCTTTCCTTTATATATGACAATAGTAATTGCTTTTAAAAGTCCTTCAGAAATGACTAATGATATTGCAGGTGCATTATCATTACCAAACTCTTGGAGCTTAGATAACTTTATTGAGGCAATGAAGGTTACAAACTTCTGGCATTCATTAGGAAATAGCTTGTTAATTACAATTTCAACTATTGTTTTAGTAATAATTATTCATTCTTTGGCAGGGTATGCTATAGGAAGAAATATGAAAAAGAAAGGCTATAAATTTATTTATTTTTATTTAATTAGTGGAATGTTTGTGCCATTTGCAATAATTATGATGCCTATTGTAAAGCAGACTGCAATTATGGGGATAGCCAATAGATTTGGAGTAGTATTATTATATGTAGTATTCAACTTGCCAATGAATTTAATGCTTTATACAGGATATTTAAAAAACATTCCTTTAGATTTAGAAGAAGCAGCAAGTATAGATGGAGCTAGTACATGGAAAACCTACTGGAAGGTAATTTTCCCATTAATGAAACCTATGCATGCTACTGTAGCAGTATTAACAGCATTAGGTACATGGAATGATGTTATGCTTCCATTAATACTATTAAGTGGTACAGGACAAAATACATTACCAATAGCACAGTTAAATTTCCAAAGTCAATTTGGGACAAACTATAATTTAGCATTTGCTTCATATTTGCTTGCATTAATTCCAATTTTAATTTTCTATGTTTTCTGTCAAAAGCATATCATTAATGGAGTAGTAAATGGTGCAGTTAAATAGTGAAAGTGTAATAGCTTATAATATTTTAAATTGCTTATAATATTAAAAGGGATGAGGTATAGCTATGTTTATAAGTTTATACAACATCCCTTTTATTAAAAATTAAGTATATTTTTGTGATATAATAGAAAAAATAAAAGTTAAGAAAGGAGCAACCAATGTATTCTTACTTAGAATTAGAAAATAAGTCATTTGAAGAATTGCATGTAGTATTTTGTGGTATGGAAGAATGTCCTCCCAATTATTATTATGGACCATCAGTTAGAACCCACTATTTAATACATTATTGTTTATCAGGAAAGGGAAAGTATCATGTTAATGGTAAAATATATGAAATAGGAAAGGGAGATGCCTTTTTAATTATGCCTAATGTTATAACATACTATCAAGCAGATAATGATAATCCATGGACATATGTATGGATAGGGTTTGATGGAACTAAAGCAAAGCCTTATTTAAGCAGATGTAATTTAGATAGTAATAATTTAGTGATTCATAGTGATAATATAAATGAATTAAAAGAAATAGTAATTTCTATGCTGAACCACAATAAATTAAGTTATAGTAATGAATTTTTTATTCAAGGAAAATTATTTGAATTTTTTTCATATTTATCTAAAAGTGCTGATGTTCCTTATAAAAAAGAAAAAAGCAAGGATAATAATTTATATGTTAATAAGGCAATGGAATATATTATAAATAACTATCAAAACGTTGTCAATGTTAATGAGATAGCAGACTATCTTTCCTTAAATAGAAGCTATTTAACTACAATATTTAAAAAAGCTTTAAAGGTATCTCCACAGGAATTTTTACTTATGTATAGAATGAAAAAGGCAATGGAGTTATTAATGAATACTGATTATACTATTAATCAAATTGCAATATCCTGTGGATATAGTAATCAATTATCATTCTCTAAAGCATTTCATAAGTTTCAAGGTTTATCGCCAAGAGAATTTAGAAAAAGAAATAGATTAGAAAATAATATACTAAATCCTAAAAATATATATAAGAAAGGTGATAGTAAGTAATAATAGAATTGTTATAGGAATTTAGAAAAAGCTCTTTTAAAAAAGTTATTTAAAATTTGTGTTATAATAAACACAATTATAAATAAAAAAGGGGTGCTTATATTGGCTAATATAAAAGATGTTGCAAATGAGTCAGGAGTATCTGTAACAACTGTATCTAGAGTGATGAATAATAGAGGATATATATCTGAAAAAACAAGGAAAAAGGTTTATGATGCTATGGAAAAGCTGAATTATCATCCTAATGAGCTTGCACAAAATCTCTTTAGAAAAAAGACAAATTTAATAGGATTAATACTTCCAGATGTAAGTATTAATTTTTATGGAGAGGAAACAAAATATATAGAAGAACATTTATACAAAAATGGATATAAACTTATGCTTTGTAATGCATATGCAAGTAAGGAAAGAGAAAAGGAATATATAAATATGCTTCAGAGAAATCAAGTTGATGGTATTATAATAGGAAGTCATACCTTAGAAATAGAGGAGTATTTAAAGATAAATTCTCCAATAATAGCATTAGATAGATTTTTAGGAAAGGATATACCTATAGTAGCAGCAGATCATAATCAAGGGGGAACTTTAGTAGCCGAACATTTTATTAAAGCTAGATGCAGTAATGTGGTGCAGTTTGTAGGAAGTAAAAATTTAAAGTCTTATGCCAATAAAAGGCATGAAGTATTTGAAAAGATTATGAAAGAAAATAACATAAATGTAATAACTATTGAAATGGCAGTTAATACATTCTCAATAAATGAAAATCAGCATTATATAAATTATATGTTTAATAACTACAAAAATATTGATGGAGTATTTGCAACAGATAATATGGCTATTCAAGTAATAAAGGAAGCACAAAAAAGAAAAATAAAAATTCCAGAGGAGCTTAAAGTAATAGGATATGATGGTACTGAGAATTCACAGCTTTTTATACCTGAGTTAACAACAATAAAACAGCCAATTAAAGAAATCTGCATTGATGCAGTAGACAAACTTATAAAGCTTATAAATGGGGAAGAAATTAAAAATAAAGAAAGCTTTCACTCTGTAGAGTTTATAGAAGG
>JALFQD010000179.1 GCA_022785265.1 Clostridium sp.
CTAGTAACTCTTGCCCCTGTTTTTAAGTTTCTCTTAGGATATTTTTCTAAATAATATTCCTTTTCTTTATCCACATCAGGAAACATAATATCAGCTAATTTTTCAAAACTCATTTTTTCACCATTCCTTATTTATTTTATAGTTTAAAAGAACTCTTTAATGAAACTATTCTATTAAGTACAAGATGTTCATTAGTTGAATCTTTAGGGTCAACATTAAAGTATCCATTTCTAACTAATTGATATTTTGTATTTACTTTAGCATCCTTTAAATCTGCTTCTACATATCCATTACAAACAGTTAAGGAATTTGGATTAATTTGGTCTAAGAAGTCTTTACCTTTATTTTCTTCCACATCATCAAGAATTAATGGTTCATAAAGTCTAAATTCTGCAGGGACTGCATTGTTTGCATCTACCCAGTGAATTGTTCCTTTAACCTTTCTTCCAGTAAATCCACTTCCACTCTTAGTTTCTGGGTCATATGTACAATGGATTTCTGTTACATTTCCATCTTCATCTTTTATAACATCAGTACATTTTACAAAATATGCTCCTCTAAGTCTTACTTCATTTCCTGGGAAAAGTCTAAAATACTTCTTTGGTGGATTTTCCATGAAATCTTCTCTTTCAATATATAATTCTCTAGAGAAAGTAACATTTTTAGTTCCTGCTTCTTTGTCATTAGGATTTTTTTCAACAGGAAGTAATTCACTTTGTCCTTCTGGATAGTTAGTTATAACAAGCTTTAATGGGTTTATAACAGCCATAGCTCTTTCAGCAGACACATTTAAGTCTTCTCTTATAAAATATTCAAGCATTTGTTCATCAACAGTTGAAGCAGATTTTGCAACCCCTATTTCACTACAAAAGTTTCTTATGGATTTTGGGGTATATCCTTTTCTTCTAAGTCCAGCAATAGTAGGCATTCTTGGGTCATCCCATCCATCAACTATTTTGTTATCAACAAGAAGTTTAAGCTTTCTCTTACTCATAACTGTATTAGTCATGTTTAATCTTGCAAATTCATATTGTCTTGGAACATTTTCCATTTCACATTCTTTTACAATCCAATCATAAAGAGGTCTGTGGTCTTCAAATTCTAAAGTACATATTGAGTGAGTTACTCCTTCAATAGCATCTTCTAATGGATGAGCAAAGTCATACATTGGATAAATGCACCATTTGTCCCCAGTATTATGGTGAGTTGAATGAGCAATTCTGTATATTATAGGGTCTCTCATATTTATATTAGGAGAAGCCATATCTATTTTTGCTCTAAGAACCTTTTCACCATCTTTAAATTCACCATTTTTCATTCTTTCAAAAAGATTTAAATTTTCTTCAACGCTTCTATCTCTGTAAGGACTATCCTTACCTGGTTCTGTTAATGAGCCTCTATATTCCTTTATTTCTTCAGGTGTTAAATCACATACATAAGCCTTTCCTTTTTTTATAAGTAAAACAGCTTTTTCATACATAGTATCAAAATAATTAGATGCAAAGAAAAGATTATCCCAATCAAATCCAAGCCATTTAACATCTTCTTTTATAGATTCAACATATTCAGTATCCTCTTTAATAGGGTTTGTATCATCAAATCTTAAATTAGTTTCTCCATTAAATTCATCAGCAAGTGAAAAATTTAAACATATAGATTTTGCATGACCAATATGTAGATAACCATTTGGTTCTGGTGGAAAACGAGTTATTACCTTAGAAGTTTTTCCACTTTCTAAGTCATCTATAATTATATTTCTAATAAAATTAGAAGAATTGTTTTCTGTTGACATATTATAGTCCCTCCTTAAAAGTAAAAATTAGTTTTTGGAGATAAATATAGTAAACACTTAACCTATAAAGTGTAGTTCATATATTTATAAATATATTATCTTTAATTTTAATCTAATATATAAAAAAAATAAAGGGTTAATAAATATTCAATTTAAAAAATCTGCTTATAGATTAAATTTTTATCATAAATTGAATATTAAGAAATATATGTATTTTGACAATACACATGGTAAAATGGTACATAGAAACATATTCAAAGGAGAAATTTAAATGTTAGGAACGATTGTAAATTGCATTACCATTGCTGTGGGATGTTTTCTTGGACTTGTTGCTAAAGGAAAAATTCCAGAGAGGATAGGGGATACCATAATGAAGGGACTTGCCTTATGTACCATGTATATAGGAATATCAGGAGCATTAGAAGGAAATGATACTTTGCAAATGATTATTTCTATAGCAATAGGAGCATTGATAGGTGAAATTATTGATATTGATAAGTGGTTAGAAAAATTAGGAGAATTTCTTGAAAGTAAATTTAATAAAGAAGGTAAATCAGGAAGTATAGCTCAAGGGTTTATAACATCAAGTCTTTTATTTTGTGTTGGAGCTATGGCTATAGTTGGTTCATTAGAAAGTGGCTTAAAGGGAGATAATACAACTCTTTTTACTAAATCTATTTTAGATGGAATATCATCAATAATTTTTACTTCCACATTAGGTATAGGAGTAATATTTTCCATTGGAACTGTGTTAATTTATCAAGGTGGAATAGCCATTTGTGCAGGAATGTTATCTAATGTATTAAGTAGTGTAGTTATTACTAATATGTCAGCTGTTGGAGGACTTCTTATTTTAGGATTAGGATTAAATATGTTAGGAGTTACTAAAATAAAAATAGCAAATATGCTTCCAGCAATATTTATACCTATAATATTTGGACTATTTTAGGATATTAAATTTGAAAATTAGGCAATAATTATAAATATGAATTAGATGAGAAAAAGTATGCTATAATAGGTTGGTATTTAGAGAGGAGGAATAAAATTTGGATTTAAAGTCATTACTTAATAAAGAGCAATGTGAAGGTGCAAGTACAATAAACGGTCAAGTTCTTATATTAGCAGGTGCAGGTTCGGGAAAAACTAGAGTTCTTACTTACAGAATGGCACACATGATAGAGGATTTAGGTATTCCTCCATATAAAATTTTAGCAATTACCTTTACCAATAAAGCAGCTAAAGAAATGAAGGATAGAGTTAAAAATATTGTTGGGGAAAGAGCAGATAATATGTGGATATCTACATTCCACTCAACCTGTGTAAGAATTTTAAGAAGAGAAGCAGATAAGATAGGATATAAAAAGAATTTCACTATTTATGATACTTCAGACCAAAAAACTTTAATAACAGATTGCATGAAAAAACTTAATATAGATTCAAAGGATATCGAGGCAAAAGAAATTTTAGGGAAAATAGGAAGAGCTAAAGATAGACTGCAAGGTCCTGAAAGTTATAAAAGGGAATTTGAAAGCAATTATAGAGAAAATAAAATTGCAGATGTTTATATAATGTATCAGAAAAGTCTTAAAGAAAATAATGCAATGGACTTTGATGATTTAATATCTAAAACTGTTGAATTATTTAAGAAAAATCCTGATGTTTTAGAATTTTATCAAAATAAATTTCAATACATTATGGTAGATGAATATCAAGATACAAATGGAGCACAATATGAATTTGTAAAACTTCTTGCAAATAAATATAAGAACTTATGTGTGGTAGGCGATGACGACCAATGCCTAGTTGAAGGAACTGTATTAAATACTGATGAAGATAAAGCTATAAAAATAGAAGATGTATCTAAAGGAGATAAGATAAAGGTTGCAATAGGTAATGGTGAAACTTCTTTAAAAGAGGTATCTAGTATATCAAAAAGGGAATATTGTGGAGATATAATTAGAGTAGAAACCAGTCAAGGAAAAGTTATAAAAGGAACATCAAATCACATTACATTTGCAAAAATGAAAGTGAAAGAAAATCTTTTTTATGTGTATTTAATGTATAAGTCTGGATATGGATATAGAATTGGT
>JALFQD010000219.1 GCA_022785265.1 Clostridium sp.
AGATAAAACAGGACAAGATGTAACTATTAACCAATCTCATGGTGGTTCAGGAAAACAAGGGCGTTCAGTAATAGAAGGCTTAGAAGCAGATGTTGTTACTTTGGCATTAGCATATGATATTGATGCAATAGAAGATGCAGGTTTAATAGATAAAGGATGGCAAGATGAATTTGAAGATAATAGCTCACCTTACACATCAACAATAGTGTTCTTAGTTAGAAAAGGAAATCCTAAGAATATAAAGGATTGGGATGATTTGGTAAAGGATTATGTTTCAATAGTAACACCAAATCCAAAAACTTCAGGTGGAGCAAGATGGAACTACTTAGCAGCTTGGGCATATGGCTTAAATAAATTTAATAATGACGAAGAAAAAGTTAAAGACTTTATAGGAAAGTTATATAAAAATGTTGAAGTTTTAGATTCAGGTGCAAGAGGTGCAACTACAAGTTTTGTTGAAAGAGGAATTGGAGATGTTCTTTTAGCTTGGGAAAATGAAGCTTATTTATCTCTTGATGAATTTGGAGAAGATGAGTTTGAAATAGTAGTACCATCTATAAGTATCTTAGCAGAACCACCAGTTGCAATAGTTGATAAGGTGGCAGAAAAGAGAGGTACAACAGAGGTAGCAAAGGCTTATTTAGAATATCTTTATTCAGATGAAGGACAAAGAATTGCTGCAAAAAATTATTATAGACCAAGAAATGAAAAAATTGCAGAAGAATACAAAGATACTTTTAAAGATGTAAATTTAGTAACAATAGATGATGTTTTTGGTGGATGGAGAGAAGCTCAAAAGAAACATTTTGCAGATGGAGGGGTATTTGACCAAATATATGTACCTACAAAATAATAAATTACAAATGAGGTGAAAGTAATGAAAAGAAAAGAAAGAGTTATCCCAGGGTTTGGATTATCTATGGGAATTACACTTCTTTATTTAGGATTAATAGTTTTAATTCCTTTAGTAAGTGTAGTTATTAAAAGCTCAAGTATTGGATTAAGTGGAATTATTGACACAGTAACTAACCCAAGAGTTTTATCAGGATTTAAAGTAAGTCTTCAATGTTCTTTGGTGGCAGCTTTAATAAATAGCGTTTTTGGACTTATATTATCATGGGTTCTTGTAAGATATAAATTTCCTTTTAAAAGACTTTTAGATGGAATTATTGACCTTCCATTTGCTCTTCCAACAGCAGTAGCAGGAATTGCCTTAACAGCACTTTATTCTGAAAATGGATGGATAGGTTCTAAACTATATAAATTAGGAATTCAATCCTCATTTTCTAAGTTTGGAATTACAATAGCTTTAATATTTATAGGAATTCCTTTTGTAGTTAGAAATATTCAGCCAGTTTTAGAAGAATTAGATAGTCAGTATGAAGAAGCAGCTGAAATGCTAGGAGCAGGAAAAGTAAGAACTTTCTTTAAAGTAATTTTCCCAGAATTACTTTCACCTCTTTTAACAGGCTTTGCTTTAGCTTTTGCTAGAGGAATAGGTGAATATGGTAGTGTTGTATTTATAGCAGGAAATATGCCTATGAAAACAGAAATAGCACCTCTTCTTATAATGAGTAAGCTTGAACAATATGATTATGCAGGAGCAACTGCAATTGCATTAGTAATGCTTATATTATCATTTATAATACTTTTTTCAATAAACTTAATTCAAGTTTATACAAATAAATTTACAAGGGAGTGATTAACATGAAAAATAAATTAAGTAAATGGATTCTCATTTTAATAAGTGTACTGTTTTTAGTTTTAATGTTAATATTTCCCTTGATAGTTATAATTGCAGAAGCTCTAAAAAAAGGATGGGATGCATATTTAGCTGCTATAACAGATACATATACTTTAGAAGCATTGAAGTTAACGCTTATAGCAACAATAATCGCAACACTTCTTAATACTATATTTGGATTATTTGCCTCTTGGGCAATTACAAAGTTTAATTTTAAAGGAAAAAATATTTTAACAGCTTTAATAGACCTTCCTTTTGCAATATCACCAGTTATTGCAGGGTTAATATTTGTACTTACCTTTGGAAGAGGAAGCTTTTTAGAAGACTTTTTATCAAATAATAATATAAAAATTGTTTTTGCTATTCCAGGAATAGTTTTAGCAACAATATTTGTAACCTTCCCATTTATAGTAAGAGAATTAATACCATTAATGAATTCTCAAGGAAAAGATGAAGAAGAAGCTGCAGCAATAATGGGAGCAAGTGGTTTTACGATATTTAGAAAGGTGACATTACCAAATATAAAATGGGCACTTTTATATGGAATAATTTTATGTAGTGCAAGAGCTATGGGGGAATTTGGAGCAGTATCAGTTGTATCAGGACATATAAGAGGAAAAACTAATACACTGCCATTACATGTAGAAATATTATATAATGAATATCAATTTTCAGCAGCTTTTGCAGTAGCATCAATCTTAGTTATTATAGCAATTATTATATTGATTTTAAGAAATATTGTAGAGTGGAAGGGAAAAAAGGAGGCTTAAGCTATGTATGTTGAACTGAAAAATATAAATAAATCCTTTAAAGATTTTAAAGCGTCAAATGATGTTAATTTTAGCATAGAAGAAGGAAAGCTAATAGGACTTTTAGGACCTAGTGGAAGTGGAAAAACTACAATTTTAAGAATGATAGCAGGTCTTGAAACGCCAGATAGTGGGGATATTATTATAGGGGGTACAAGAGTTAATGATATACCAGCAGGAAAAAGGGGAATAGGTTTTGTATTCCAAAATTATGCATTATTTAGACATATGACTGTATTTGAAAATATAGCTTTTGGTCTTCAGGTACAAAAGAAAGACAAAAAATTTATAAAAACTAGAGTACAAGAGCTTATAGAATTAGTTGGATTAAAGGGATTTGAAAAAAGATATCCTCATCAATTATCAGGAGGACAAAGACAAAGAGTAGCTTTTGCTAGAGCATTAGCTCCAAATCCAAAGCTATTATTATTAGATGAACCTTTTGCAGCAATAGACGCAAAGGTAAGAAAAGAATTAAGGTCATGGCTAAAAGAAATGGTAGGAAAGCTTGGTATAACAAGTATATTTGTAACTCATGACCAAGAGGAAGCTGTAGAGGTTGCAGATGAAATAATAGTTACAAATAGAGGAAGAATAGAACAAAAAGGAACTCCAATAGAAATTTATAAAAATCCTAAAACTGCTTTTGTTGCACAGTTCATTGGAGAATCAACAATAATAGATAATTATTCATCTCTTAAAGGATTTGATGATATAGGGGATGATTCTAAGGCAGTAATAAGACCTGAGTTTATACAAATAGGAAAAAATAAAGATGAAATATCAGTACCTTCAGCTGCTGAAAAAGGTATAGTATCTTCTGTTTCATTTAGAGGAAATAATATTCAAATAGAGGTTCAGGTTGGAGAAAATAAATTAACAGGATATAGAACACTAGAAGATGAACCTTTAGAAGAAGGGGATGAGGTATTGGTTTTAATTCATAGAATATATGTATATAACAATAAAGAAACTAAAACACTAGAAAATAGATTAAAGGTAGATCCAATGCCAGTTTATATTTAAAAAATTTAACTTAAAACATAGTAAATATATATGGATAGGTGAATAATATGAAGATTGAAAAATTATCAACTGACATTTTAATAATAGGGGGAGGAGCAGCAGGGTGCTTTGCTGCAATTACAATATCAAAAGAATCTGATAAT
>JALFQD010000240.1 GCA_022785265.1 Clostridium sp.
GAATGCTTCACCATCAAAGATTTAGCTATTGATGGAAGAGATTTAATAGCTTTAGGAATTAAACCAGGAAAGGATATAGGAATAATTTTAAATAAGCTTTTAGATAAAGTGATTGAAAATCCTAATTTAAACAATAAAGAAGTATTAATTAATATGATAAAATAAATTATTATAAAAAACACATAAAGTCACCAAGAAATTAGCAAATTCCTATTGAATAAAAAAGTCTGTAGAAGAGTTACAGGCTTTTTTTATTTGGAGCCTTAAGGACAGAAAAATCAAAGTAATAATTTATACTTTTTTGTAATAATATTTTTTATTTGAAAGAAAATATATAAATAACCATAAATTTACTACAAAAATAAAAATATAGTTAAAATAGTTAAAAAATTAGTTCAATATTTTAAAAAAATAATAAAAAAAATATGATATTCTACTTAAGGATTAATAATCAATATCAATTAAACAAAAGAAAAGGGAGATGACTTTATGTTAAAAAAGAAATTAAGTATTGTTTTAGCTAGTTTAATGGTAGTAGCATCAATATCAACTATAAATGTTAGTAATGTTAAGGGAGTAGAAGTAAATAACATTGAAATAAATGAAACTTTAGAAGATGGAAAGTATACTATGACTAATAGTATTGAATATTACAAAGAGGGAGCAAATGAAGAACAGCTAGAACATGGGGCACAATCTGCTAGAAGTGTATTAAGTGATGAAACTAAGGTTGAAATAAAAGATGGAAAAACAATTATGACTTTATATTTTAATGAAAAGATGTATAAGTTTTTACAAAATATAAAAGTAAGTCTTGATGGAGTGGATTTACAAGGAGTAAATAATTCAGAAGATAAATCTATAAGCTTTGAAGTTCCTTCAATTGATTCAAAAGTTCAGCTTGATATGTTAATTGTTGTAGCAAGTCATGAAGTATCTTTTTTAGTTATTAATGATTTAAATACATTAACTAAGATTCAAGAAGAGGATTTAGAAAATGGCAAAGATGATAATAAAGAAGATTCTTCAGAAACTGAAAAGCCAGAAGAAAATACAAAGCCAGAAGAAAACCAAAAACCAGATGAA
Source organism: Clostridium sp. (assembly GCA_022785265.1). Classification (GTDB taxonomy): domain Bacteria; phylum Bacillota; class Clostridia; order Clostridiales; family Clostridiaceae; genus Clostridium. The sequence continues at coordinate 1,087 of JALFQD010000240.1, forward strand.
AATAATGGTGGAAATTCTTCAAATAATAATGTAGAATCAGCTAAAAAGATTTATACAATAGAAAATGAAGTTACTCATGAAAATGTAGTAGGACAATCTATGGCAAGACAATACCTTAATTCTGTATCAACAGTTGAAGAGGTAAATGGAAAGTATTCTATAACATTAACTTTTACAGGCGTTGAATTAATGAAAAATCATGAAGTTTATGTTAATGGAAACAAAGTTAATCACACTGTTGTATCAAGTACAGATAAAGAATTAAAAATAAAATTTACTATTAATAGTCTTGATGATTCTTTAAAGGTTAATACTTTTGTAGCTCCAATGAATAGAAATGTAGATTTTGGAGTAACTCTTTTAAAGGATACTCTTAAACTTGTAGGAACTGAAACAAGTGGAAGCGGTTCATTAAATAATGGAAATAATAATTCTAATAATGAATCAAATTCAAACAATAATAGTTCATCAGGAAATGGAAATAGTGGAAGCTCAAGTAATTCTAGTGCTACACAAGAAAGTAGTAAAAAAGAAGAAAGTAAAACAGAAATAATAAAAGGAAAATTATATTCTATTAAAAATGAAGTATATCATGAAAATGCTACAGGTATGGCAATGGCAAGAAGTTATTTAAGTGAAACTTCAAAAGTAGAAGAAGTTAATGGGGTATATTATATTACTTTAACATTTACAGGAAATGAATATCTTCAAAATCACCAAATATATGTTAATGGAAGCAAAGTAAATGTTACAAAGAATGTAAATGGTGATGAAACTACAGTAAGATTTAGTATTTCTAGCTTAGATGATTCAATTAAAGCTAAGATTTACATAACACCAATGGGTAGAGATGTAGAGTTTGATATAAAACTTTTAAAAGATACATTAACATTTATAAAAGATTATACAATAGAAGTACCAAAAACATCAGATAATACAAGTCTTTCACTTGTAGCTTTATTAGGGCTAATATCTATTGGTTCTGCTGGGGTTTTAGTAGCTTTTAGAAAGAAAAAGACTGGAGAAAACTAATGAAATTAAAAAAAAGTGTATTAATAATATTTTTATCAATAATGATTTTTTCACTTGTAGGTTGTGGAAACTCTACTAAGAAAGAAGATAATAATATTTCTTCTGAAAATAATATTACAAAAGATGAAGAAAAAAATAGTGAAGATAATGTAATAGAAGAGGAGCAAACTGAAGTTGTAGTTTCAACTTCAGTTGCCCTAACTGAAATTTTAGATGCTTTAGGAATTAAAGTTTCAGGAGTTCCTTCAACTTATTATGAATTGCCAGAAAGCACAAAAGATGCAGTTGAAGTTGGAAATCCTATGAGCCCAGATTTAGAAATAATAAAATCTCTAAGTCCAGATGTGGTTATTTCCGTAGATACATTAGGCTCAGATTATATAAAGCTTTTTCAAGAAAATAATATTACAAGTGAATTTGTTTCTTTAAGTAGTTTAGATGGATTAAAGGAAACTATAAAAACATTAGGAGAAAGGTTTAATAAAAATGAAAAGGCTGAAAAATTGATATCCGAAATAGAAGAAAAAGAAGAGAGTGTTTCAAATTTTTCAGAAAGTCCAGACATTTTAATATTATTTGCAGCACCTGGTTCTACTATGATAGCAACTCCTGCTTCATATATTGGAAGTTTAGTTGAGCTTGTTGGAGGACACAACTTAGTTCAAGATAGCAGTATGCCTTTTGTTACATATAATAAAGAAGAATTAACAAAGCTTAATCCTGAAAAGATTTTAGTTATGACACATGCTATGCCAGAAGAAACTAAAAAAGCATTAGAAAAGGAAATGGCATCAGATGTTGCATGGCAAAGTATAAATGCAGTTAAGGAAGGAAAGGTAATTTATTTAGATAGTAATTATTTTGGAATGAGTGCAAACTTAAAAGTCATAGAAGGATTAGATATTTTAAAAGATATAGTTTATAATGAGGAATAAAATGAAAAAGTCAAAAGTTTTAATTATATTTTTAGCATTGATTGTCCTTATAACATCAATCTTTATTTCTTTAAAGCTTGGAAGTATAGAAATCACTTTTAAAGAGCTTGTAGATGGAATATTTTTTGGAAGTAATGAAGGAAATATAGGAATTATAAAGGACTTAAGAATGCCAAGAGTAATTGCTGGAATTCTTATAGGGGCAAATCTTTCTATTGCAGGAGTACTTTTACAAGCTGTTATTAGAAATCCATTAGCAGACCCTTATGTAACAGGAATATCATCAGGAGCCTGTATGACTACTGTATTCTTCATGGTTTTTATGCCTCAAGTAATAACTTTTAGACCTTTATTCGGATTTCTAGGAGGATTATTTTGTTGTGGAATAATATACTTTATGTCATATAAAAATGGATTATCTCCTATAAGAATTGTTTTAGCTGGAGCTTGTTGTAATGCTCTTTTTGGTGGATTTTCTTCAATGATGACTATAAAATCAGGACTTGGAGCTTCTAACATTCAAAAATGGATGATGGGAAGCTTAGAGACAGTTAATTGGAGTAGTGTGCATATACTAATTGTTTATTCTTTAATAGGTATAATAGCTGCTATTTTATTAAGTAAAATATGTAATATACTTGTTCTTGGAAATAAAAATGCAAGAAGTCTTGGATTTAACATTGAATTGCATATGGTTTTAGTTACTATGATAGCAGTATTTTTAGCTGGAATTTCAACTTCTATAGGAGGTCTTATATCCTTTGTAGGATTAGTTGTACCACATATATGCAGAATGATTATAGGTTCTGACCATAAATACTTAATTCCTTTTGCAGGAAGTGTAGGAGCTATTCTTGTCTTAATATGTGACACAATTGGAAGAATTGTTATAAAACCATATGAAATACCAGTTGGAATTTTAACTTGTATAGTTGGAGCACCATTCTTCTTATGTCTTTTAAGAAGGAGTGATTTAAAATGATAAAAGCTAATAACTTAAGTTTCTCCTATAAAAAGGGTGAAGAATTTATAAAGGGATTAAATGTTAATATAGAGCAAGGGAATATAACAACAATTTTAGGTCCTAATGGAAGTGGAAAATCTACTCTTTTAAGTTTATTTTGTGGATTGAACAAAGCAAAGAGTGGGAAAATATTAATAAATAATAAAGATATAAATTCATTAAAATGCAAGGATATAGCTAAAAAAATAGCAGTTGTTCATCAACAAAATACCATACCTTCTGATATCACAGTAGAAGAGGTTGTAGCCTATGGAAGACTTCCTCATAAAAAATACTTTCAAGGTAATTCTAAAGAAGATGAAAAAATAATAGAATGGTCAATAGAAAAAACAGGACTTGAAAATTTAAAAACTAAAGCTGTTATGAGTTTATCAGGCGGGGAAAGGCAAAGAGTATTTATTGCAATGGCTCTTGCTCAAAAAAGTGAAATATTATTTCTTGATGAACCTACAACATATCTTGATATATATCATCAAGTAGAGGTTTTAGAGTTAGTGAAAAAGCTAAATAAAGAAGAAAATCTTACTGTTGTAATGGTGCTTCATGATATAAATCAAGCTCTTAAATATAGTGATAATATTATAGTAATGAAAAAAGGAAAAATAATAGAAGCTGGAATTGGAGAGGAAGTTATAAATATGTGTCTTCTTAATGAAGTTTATAATATAGGAGGATATATTACAGAATATAATAAAGAAAAAATATTTATACCTTTAAAGTTAAAATAGAATGAAAAATTGCTGCACAACTTAAAATTATGCAGCAATTTTTTATTATATAGAAATTATATAAAGTTGTTAAATTATATATAACTTCATAAGCCCAAAATATTTCACACTTTTTTTATTTCATTCCTAAAGCTTCTAAATCTTCATCAGATAATTCATCAGCAATGGATTTTAAGTGCTTGTGATATTTATTTGCAAGATAAGTTGTACTATTAACTAAGTTTATGCTTTCATAAGCACCTTTACACATTTTAGAATGTATAATATCAGTATTGTTCATTAAGTATAAAACAGTTTTTAATGTAGTTTCAGAGAATTTTACTTTATAAAGAATGCAGTCTTTAGATTCATTTTCATCATCTAAGTCAAATTT
>JALFQD010000243.1 GCA_022785265.1 Clostridium sp.
TTTATCAGCAAATTCAACTAATTCTTTATTTCCATCAAGTTCTCCTCTCTTTCTAAGAGCTCCTGACCATGCAAATATAGTTGCCATTGAGTTTGTTGAAGTTTCTTCACCCTTAAGGTGCTTATAGTAGTGTCTTTGAACTGTTCCATGTGCTGCTTCATATTCATAATTTCCTTCTGGAGAAACTAAGACAGAAGTCATCATTGCTAAAGAACCAAAAGCAGTAGCAACCATATCACTCATAACATCTCCATCATAGTTTTTACAAGCCCAGATATATCCACCTTCTGATTTAACAACTCTAGCAACAGCATCATCAATTAAAGTATAGAAATATTCTATTCCTGCTTTTTTAAATTTATCTGCATATTCAGCATCAAAAATTTCTTGGAATACATCCTTAAAAGTATGGTCATATTTCTTTGATATAGTATCTTTTGTAGCAAACCATAAATCTTGCTTTGTATCTAAAGCAAAGTTAAAACAGCTTCTTGCAAAACTTTCTATTGATGGAGTTAAGTTATGCATTCCTAAAGCAACACCAGCGCTCTTAAAGTTATGTACAAGTTCTCTTGTTTCTGTTCCATCTTCAGCTGTAAATACTAATTCACATTTTCCTGGTCCTGGTACTTTCATTTCTACGTCTCTATAAATATCTCCATAAGCATGTCTAGCTATTGTAATTGGCTTTTTCCAATTGCTTACACATGGTTTTATAGAATTTACTATTATAGGTGCTCTAAATACTGTTCCATCTAATATAGCTCTTATAGTTCCATTTGGACTTTTCCACATTTCCTTTAAGTTATATTCTGTCATTCTTGCTGCATTTGGAGTTATTGTAGCACATTTTACTCCAACACCATATTTTTTTATAGCATTTGCAGAATCAATTGTTACTTGGTCATTTGTTTCATTTCTATATTTTAGACCTAAATCATAATACTTAGTATTTAATTCTATAAAAGGTTCTAATAACTCCTCCTTTATCATCTTCCAAAGAATTCTTGTCATTTCATCTCCATCCATTTCAACTAATGGAGTGGTCATCTTAATTTTTTCCACTTGTGTTGCCCCCTTATATATAATTTTAAAATTATTATACAATAGAGTTCATATATTATCAAATGTTAGACCTAAAGTAATCTATTTTTATTTTATTTAAAGCTTTTCAATTTATTTTTTATATTTATTTTTTCAATAATCTTTATTATTTAAATTCACTATAACTAAAAAAAGTTTAAATCTTTATTAATTTTTCATATTTTATTGTATTAAAAAAGCAGAGAGTGATTAACTTTATCTCTGCTATAAAAATATTATTTATCATCCTTGTTTTTAACTTCCGTAAAATCAACATCTATTACATTACTTTTATCTACATCATAATCTTCAAATGTTTCTGAAGTAGAGTTATTTGTGTCATCTTTAATATTAAATGTATCATTTACTGTATCATTAAGTTCATCTACTACTTTATTCATTTTATGATTTAAATAGAATATTACTCCTCCAATCACTAGTCCAGCTATTAATACAATTGCTAACAAAAAAGGAGCTAGTTTAACCACAATATATATTGCTAGTATCCAAAATAAGAAATATCCTATTACACTCCATATGCTTTTATTCATTTTTCTACCTACTTTCACATTTTTATATTCCTTAAAAGACAGAATAAATTCTAATACTATCTAAGCTTTAACTATAAAGATAACTGCAAGATGGCATACAGAAACAATTACTGATGTTAACAAACAATCAAATAATTTTAAATTTTTTTTATCTGTAAAATATAAGATTAAATTTGTCAACCAGTCTGTTATAAAAGCTAAGCTTACAAATAACATATTTAGTTGATTTCTTACTCCCTCTGTATAATAAGAAGATAAAAGTATAAATATTACACCAACTACAAAAATTATAACATTAGGCATTATTAAACCTAAGTACTTCTTCATCTTTAATACCCCTTTTTTCAAAATTTAATATATTTCACTATGTTAAGATAATTTATTATATCAAATTTATCTATATTTATCTATAAATTTATATTAACAAAAATGTAAAATTTCAATCTCCCTTAACTAAAATGAAATCAATTTCCTAAATTTGTTTCTTTGATTATTAATAAGCTTAATACAAATTATATGATTTCCTATTAAATAAAAAAGTGTGAAATTATTACTTTGATTTTTCCATTAACAAGTTCTAAGTAAACACAAAGTAATAGTTCACACTTTCTAGATAAAAGAAAGTAAATTTTTAATTATTGTCCTGCTAAATATGCCTCTAAGACATTTATAAAACCATCATCTTTTAATACTCTACATACAACTCCAACTATTTCAAAACTTGAAGTTAGACTTTCATCATTTCTAATCTTATTTAACTTTGCTTTAATATCTGCTATTAGCATATTTAAATCTGATTCATTTAAAGTGGATCTATCTAAATCTCGTGATGCTCCACGTATACTGTTATATATTTTGCTTTCGTCAAATTC
>JALFQD010000314.1 GCA_022785265.1 Clostridium sp.
ATTAGGTTCTTTAAGTAGCCTTGGTACAGGAAGTTCTTCTTTAGGAGGTAATTCTTCTTTACTTTCTTCATCAAGCTTTTTAACAGATTCATCAAATACTATAAAATCTGCTTCACCTACACAAACTGGAGATAATCATGGCTTATCTGGAATCATAACCCTTATTGCACTTGGTGGAGCCTCTATATTATCTTTAATACTAAATAGAAAAAAACAAATTTTAAAAGACTAATAAATATATTTTTAAAGGTTGTTACATAAAGGATAAATATTTGTAAAATTACTTTATAAAACAACCTTTAAATTTTTACATACTATTTTTTAATTAAACAATTTAAAAATTCTTTAATTACATTTCCTTTTTATTCTTAACATATTTTAGAAAAGCTTCTTCCCATTCACATAAATATTCTTGAAAAGCTTTCTTTTCTTTAATATCTTTAATCATAACATTTATTTCTTCATTAGAAAGCATATCAAAAACATATTTAAATTCATTTTCATAAAAACATTCATTTAACAATTCTTTTAAATCTCTAAGGCTTTTAATATTTCTTTTTATTATTTCTATTTTATCATATAAAAAACGACATTCTTTTATTTCATTAATTATTTTTCTAAGAATATTATCATCAATTAAATCACCATCTTGAAAATGTTCTTTTTCTTTAAAAGTATATTCCTTTCTTAATGAAATCACTATATTTAATAAATTTTGTTCTTTATATAAATATAATTCTTTTACAAACTCTTTTATATCTAATTTAAAATAAGTATAAAATACCTCTTCTTCAAGAGATAATTCTTTTAATAGTGATTTTAATTTTTCATCAATAAGTCTTACCATTTCTTCTTGAGTATTATTCTCTATATATTTTTTTATTCTATCAATATCTATTTCTTTAACATCCAACTCATAAATATTCTTATTCAAAATCTTACATATAATAGCATTCCTTAATATGATTTTACATATATTTATTACAAGGTTAGTAAAATTATCATTATATCCTCTTAAAATCTCTTCAATTACATGAATTTCAAACTTTTTTAAAAATCTTTCTTCTATATAAAATCTTTTAAGATATTCATATATCAAATCTATTCCTGATAAATTTTCAATTTCAATATATAAAGGATAGTCTAATGTCAAAACATTATACTGAGGATTAAATTCCACATCATAGTTTTTAAAAAAGGCATCCATTCCCTTCCATATTATATCTTTGTAATAACAATTATCTATAAAACAAAACTCTCTTTTTATATTCTCACAAAGAATCTTTGCCTTTTTTATTTTTTCTTTTTTTATTAATAATCCATTATAAAAAGCTGTTCTTATATCTAAATTTTCCTCTTTAATAAGACTTTTATCTAAGCTTGAATTTTTTATAGTATTATTTGAATCACTTTTTATACAATATAAAATAGAACCAAGTATTCTTTCTGCTGTTTCTTTAGTTACAGAAGTACTATCTCTCATGGTGAATTTTTCTACTCTTTCTCCTAATAAAGATATTATATCATTATTCATAAAATTCTCCTTTTAATAAATTCCTTTTCTAAGTTCTCTACAATATAAATCTAAAAATGTTCCTTCTAAATACTCTAAATCTCCCATGCACTCTTCATTAAAATATTTTTTCATTAATTGAATAAGCTCATCATCACTAAGTTCATCTAAGGATTCATTTTTAAATCTATAAAAAGCTTCTTGAAGCCCTTGAAGAGTTTCTAAATAATTTTTCTGATAAATATATGGAGAATCACAAAATTCATATATAAGCTTTTCTAAAATGCCACCATTAAATTCAATTCTTCCTTCTTCAATTAAAGCTTCTTTTCTAGATATAAGAAGTTCCTCTGCATCTTTTTCACTTAATATTAAACCAAACTTTTTACTAATTTCATTACAACATATTATTGACTTTATATTTTCTTCTTTTTTTGCATTAATTAATGATTGAACTAATAGCTCATTATCCATACATACCATCTACTCCTTCCAAATCAACGTATTTAGTATTTTACATCTTAGATTTACACTATACAAGACTTGAAAAATTATCAATTTTATGGTAATATATAAGCATAAATTAAGAAAATTTTTAAACTTATTTCTTTGTTATTGAGCTATAATTTTCTTAAAATAAAAAAGTATTAATTATTACTTTGCTTTTTCCGCCCTGCTAGCTCTAAGTCAACACAAAGTAATAATTAATACTTTCTGACCAAATGAAAGGAAATTCTTAAACTTGTTTCTTTTATTAAGCTTTATTATTAACTTAGCAAGTTATCTACAGTTTTCAAAATATATAATTTCCTGATAGTATAAAAGAGAGAGCAATTATATTAAAAGCTCTCTTTTCTTTATAAATAAATTTTTATTTAATTATTTTACCTATCCATAACAAAATCTTTAAGCCTATTGTTTAATCCTTCTAATGGTTTTGGTAGTCCTTTAACAATAAAAGGTAATATTAAAATTTTTTTATGTTTTCTAATCTTTAAATATTGCTTCTAAAGCAGAATTTACTATTGATATTAAAAGAGCTGCTATTATTGTTGTAAAAACTCCTGTTATATGTGCTCCTGGAACTATCATAAAAGCTAATTTTAGTATTATTGCATTTATTGCAAATGAAAATAATCCAAGAGATAATATTGTTATTGGTAAAGATAAAAGCTGAAGAACAGGTTTAACTAAGGAATTTAATATTCCAAAGAAAAGAGTTAATACAATTAAGCTAAATGCTCCATGTATTTCCATGTTAGGGAGTATGTAACTTACAATAATAAATGATAAACCTGTTAAAATAAAACTGCTTAAACCTTTTTTCATAAAAATCACACCTTTCTTTATATTAATATTAAGCATTTTTTCTTTAAATATTCATATATTTAAGCTATATGGCAAATTTATTATATCATACTTTGTCCTTTTTAACAGTTTCCTCTTCTATAGTTTTCATTAAATAAATAATAGAAATTATAATAAACACCATATAACATATAGATTGAAGTTTACCAAATACAAAGCTAAATATTAAATTATATGCCCCATGCCATATCATACAAATATACAAATTTCTTTTATAATAATACATAATTGCAAACCATATTCCCATAATAAAAGGATTGAAAAGCCTATTCACTATTTTAATAAATGTAACATTTTCTACACTTCCAAGAAATGGAGGTAGATGCATAAAAGCAAATAACACTGCAGAAAGTACAAACATAAAATATAACATTTTTTTATTCTTTGCACTTTCAAATAACTTATAACATATAAAGCCTCGAAAAGTGCTTTCCTCTACTAATGCTACAAAACAAAATTGAGTTATGGCTACCACAATAATATATGAAGCTGTTAACATATATCCACTTATTAACTGAGATACTACACTAAATCCCCCTATAAAAATAACAACAAACCTTAAAAGTGATTTTACTTCTTTATTCATATTCTCTTTTTTAAGTCCCATTTCTTCAAAAGAATGTTCAAAAAAAATATTACAAGCGAGTATTGTTACTGCTATAAAATGAAAAATGTAATAAAGATTATCAGCATTTAAGATATAAGTTAATAAAATTTTAGACCTTATTTTTAAAATTCTTGTAACAAATCCATAAAGCTTTCCTTCATCAATAATCCCAACTCTAAGCCACAATAAATATACTATAATAACTTGTATTATTGGATTTTTTAACATAACTTTTAAATTTAATTTTTTATTCACTAAAACCACCTAATTAATTACCCTATCTAATCACAAGTTACAACATTCATTTTACATTCTTCTATAGCATCAATTAATCTATAATCATCAATATGCATACAATATGTTTTTTCTCTATACTCTTCTAAGATAGCTTCTTTTAAATCTTCTATATATAAATGTGGACTTCCTTCATAATTATTATATGAAACTTCTGTGTAAATTCTTTCTATATTAAGTTTTGTATTTTTTAAATCAATAGGGAATTTATTAGTATCTCCAGTATATATTGTTACTTTTTCTTTATCATCTTCAAATAAAAATCCATATGAAGATATATTATTAACATGATTTGTTTTAATCCATGATATCTTTTTTATTCCTAAAATATCTACTAATTCCTCTTTATTTGAGGTAATATCATACATTTTTCTATCAGCACCAATCAAATCTAAATAGGAAAATAAATTTTCTTTATCTGGATAAATGATTAATGTTTTTACTTTTTGGATATAATACATATAAAAGATTAATGAACCTAAGCTTCCTGCATGGTCTGGATGAAGATGAGTTAAACATATTATAAAATTTTCATAGCTTTTATCTAGTAAATCATATTCTTTAAGCTTTGAAAATACTGTTTCTCCACAATCTATAAGAAGGAAATTTTTTTTATCCTTTAAATAACAACTTGTATTTCCTTCACTGGTTAGGAAGGCTGAGCCTCTTCCTGTAAAAATAAATTTTTTCATAATTATCATCTCCTTTTATTATATTATATCCTAAAATTAATCTTTTTAATATCTAATCAATGCAAAATTTGTAAAAATAAAATATACAATGACAATTTAATACCTTTTATGATAATATATTAACGTTCAATTTAATTAAAGGAGTGATACAAATGAAAAAAATCAACAAAATATGGATTGTTGGTGCTAATGGTCAATTAGGAAGGGCTGTATTTAATCTTCTTGATAGCAGAAGAATAGAAATTTTAAGTACAGATATTGATGATATAGATATTACTAATCTAAGTGACACTTTAAGTTTTAGTGATTTTAATCATCCTGATGTAATAATAAATTGTGCAGCTTTTACTAATATTGATGAATGTGAAAAAAATATTAAAGATGCTTATAAAGTAAATACTTTAGGTGCTCGTAATTTAAGTGTATGTGCAAGAAAAATAGGTGCACGATTTGTACATATTTCTACTGAACATGTTTTTGATGGACTTAAAGGAGAACCTTATAATGAATTTGATACTCCAAATCCTATAAGTGTCTATGGAAAATCTTCTTTAGAAGGTGAAAATTTTGTTCGTCAGCTTGTTCCTAAGTATTTTATAATACGTACTGGCTGGCTTTATGGCGAAGGAAAAAACTTTGTTAATAAAGTTTTACACAGCAAAAACTCTATAAAAATAGTTAATGATCAAATTAGTACTCCTACAAGTGCAAGAGAATTAGCTAAATTCATAATAAAATTAATTAATACAGCAGAATATGGAACTTATCATGCAACATGTAAAGGAAGTTGCACAGCTTATGAATTTGTAAAAGAAATTTTAAAGCTTTCAAATAAGGATAATGTAGAGGTAGTACTTGCTTCTAAAGAAGATTATCCTAATAGAGCTCCTCGTCCAAAAAATTCTGTATTAGATAATTTTATGCTTAAACTTTCAGGATTATATGAATTTCCTGATTGGAAAGATGAGCTTGCAAAATATATAAAGGAGATAAGATTATGAAGAAACTTGGACTTACTACAAAAATTTTTATAAGCCTTCTTTTAGGAGCATTAATGGGTGTTATACTTCATTATTTAGTTCCTGATAATTCTTTTAAAAATAAGTTTCTTATAGATGGAGTTTTTTATGTTATAGGAAATGGATTTTTAAGATTAATGCAAATGCTTGTTGTTCCTCTTGTCTTCTGTTCTTTAGTATGTGGAAGCATGGCAATAGGTGATTCTAAAAAACTTGGAAAAATAGGTGTTAAAACTATTCTTTTTTATCTTGCTACAACAGCCTTAGCAATTACTGCTGCTATAAGTGTAGCTAAAATAATTAACCCTGGAATAGGTCTTGATATGTCTTCTATACAATCTGCTGAAACCACTATTTCTGAAAGTAAAGCATTTTCAGATGTATTATTAGATATTATTCCAACAAATCCTATAAAATCTCTAGCAGAAGGAAATATGCTTCAAATTATTATTTTTGCTTTAATTGTAGGAGTAATTTTAGCAAAACTTGATGATGGTGCAGATACTGTATCAAACTTTTTTAAGCAATGTAATGATATTATGATGGAAATGACAATGATTGTTATGAAAGTTGCTCCTTTTGGAGTATTTTGTTTAATTTCAAAGACATTTTCAGGGCTTGGATTTGATGCCTTCTTCCCAATGCTTAAATATATGTTTTCAGTATTTACTGCTTTAGGTGTCCAATGTTTTATTATATATATGATTTTACTTAAGGGCTTTACAAGGCTTAGTCCTGTTAAATTCATAAAAAAATTCTTACCTGTTATGGGATTTGCATTTTCAACAGCTACCTCAAATGCTACAATACCTTTATCAATAAGCACTTTATATAAAAAAATGGGAGTTTCTAAAAGAATTTCTTCTTTTACCATTCCACTAGGGGCAACTATAAATATGGATGGAACTGCCATTATGCAAGGTGTAGCAGTTGTATTTGTTGCTCAAGCATTTGGAATAAATTTAGATATTTCAGATTATATTACAGTTATTGCAACAGCAACTTTAGCATCAATTGGTACGGCTGGGGTGCCAGGTGTTGGATTGATAACATTGTCGATGGTATTTAATTCTGTAGGACTTCCTGTTGAAGGAATATCACTAATTATGGGAATTGATCGTATTTTAGATATGACAAGAACAGCTGTAAACATAACAGGAGATGCTGTTTGCACAACTATAGTTGCTCACCAAGATAAAGCTATAGATACAGAAATATTTAACAACATGAATATAAATGAATTATCAGTAGAAGGAGAAGCTGAAATATAAAAGAAAAATTGAATATATTATTTTGCTATTTTATTTTGATAACTTTAAGTTAAGACAAAATAATATATTCAATCTAATTTAATAATCTTTATGCTGTTGCTAAACTCTTATAGGTATTATATCCTACTATTCCATCAACTTTAAGTCCATTTTTCCTTTGCCAAGCTTTTACTTCCGTTTCTGTTCTAATTCCAAATATACCATCTTTTGGTACTACTCCTAATCTAAGCTGAACCCAAGTAGTTAACTCTCTTTGAACATATGGCAATCCACAAAGAGGAAGTCTTTTCACTGCATCATTTGTTCTAGGTCCCCACAGATTATCTATCTTTAAGTCTGTTCCTAAAATAGAATTACATAATCCTTGTAATTCTCCTATCTTTCCAAGGGCTTGTACATTATCATTAATAAATATACCCTCATTAAAATTATTCAAATCTACATTTCCATTTATTCCAGATATCCTTCCATTTTCAGTATATTGATGTCCTACAACATTATTAAAACCAGTATTCATAGGAACACTTACTCCATAATGTGCTATCCATGCTTTATAATGTTTTATCCTACTATCTAAATTATCCCTTCCAAAATAACCCCCTGTATATATAATACATTCTTGATTACTAAGCTCCTTTAACTTTCTAGCAAACTCTAAACATCTATCAGTTATCTCTCTTGAAGTTCTGCCATAATTATTAGTTTCAATATCAAGACAAGGAAGAACTTTATAATTTTTTCCCTTTATAGCAGAAAAAAAATCTTCTGCTTGTTTTGAAGGATTAGTTTTCTCTGACATAAAGTGATAAAATCCTATTCTTAGTCCTACTTTTAATGCAGAATTATAATATACTTCTAAATTAGGATCAATCCAGTTTACACCTTCTGTAGCCTTAATTATTACAACCTCAATTCCTTCTTTCTTTACTTTAGAAAAATCTATCCTTCCATTGTGATTGCTTATATCAATTCCTTTCACATATATCACCTCTAGAACTTTATTGTACTATATAAATATGAATTTAATTTCAAAAATTACTTATTAATTTTGATAAATTTATGTAAATTATTTGTAAACAGTGAAATTTTTTATATTTTTAGAGTATAATATATAAAGTAATCTTTATAATTTTTCTAATTAACTTAAGAATGAACAAAATTTTATTGACTTGAATAAGATAAATGATATAATTAGAAAAAAATAATTTATGTAAGGAGGTTTTATAAATGGCAGTAAAAGATTATAGAGAGATGTTAATATCTTCAATCATTACTTTGGCTAAAAAAGGAGAACATAAAGAAATTACTAGAGCTTTTTTATCAAACTTATCTTTTGATGAATTGAATGAACTTGCCAATAAATTACAAGCTAAGTAGAGAGGATATAAAATGATTAACTCTAAAAAAAGTGTGAATTATTACTTTGCTTTTTTTGCCCCACAGGCTCTAAAGTAATAGTTCACACTTTCTAACTATAATAAAAGGAAATTTTTAAGCCTATTTCTTCTATAAAACTTTATTATTAGCTTATCAAGTTATATCCAATTTAATGATTGATATAAATTCAATAAAAAATAGAAAGAAGTAGATTATTTTAAATAAAAAGTAACTCTTTTTGTTATATATTAGAATGAGGTTTTGTAAATGATTTTTTATATAATTAGTTTCTTAATTATCATAATATTATTCCTTATTTTTTTAGAAATATGTAGTAATATTGCTTTTAAAAAAGCTTTTCTTAAAAAAAAGAAAAATAAAGAAGAGGCTTTTTATGCTCTAAGAAAACGAAATATGTTAGATGAATCTATTTATGAAAATTATGATTTTGAAGATGTAAGTATTACTTCAAAAGATAATTTAATTTTAAAAGGACACATTATAGAACCCTTTAAAGGAAGTAATAAATTTATCATATTAGTTCATGGATACTCTGCAAATTATCATGTTCATATGCCATTTGTTCCATTATTTATAAAAAGGGGGTTTAATATTCTTTTAGTGGATGAACGAAATCATGGAGAAAGTGAAGGAGATTTTCCAAGCTATGGTTACTTTGAAAGAGAAGATTTAGACCTTTGGATAGATTTTATTGAAAAAAGAAAAGGACAAAACTTATTTTTAGGACTTCATGGACAATCCATGGGAGGAGCAACAGTTTTAATGTGTGGAGCTAAAAATCCCAAAGTAAAATTTATAATAGCTGACTGTGCCTACTTATCAGCTAAAGGCATTATAAAAGACCAAATTAAAAAAGTAAAATTTATTCCTTTTACTCCTGTTTACTATATCTTAAGAAAGAAAGTAAAAAGACTCTATAATTTTGATTTAGATGATATAAATCCAATAGATGATATATTAACTTCAAAAACGCCTATTCTATTTATTCATGGAGACGCTGATAAATATGTTCCTTGCGAGATGAGTATAGAAATGTTCAATAAACATAACAATCATAAAGATAAACTCCTTATAGTAAAAAATGCAATACATCTTACTGCATATGATACAGAAAAAGAAGGATACGAGAGAATTATTGATGAATTCTTAGAAAATATTGACTAAATGCCAAAAATCTCTTTAATATAAGACTTTTCAAATTAAAAGAATATGTTATAATAAAACATGTTCTGGTTCATTGGTCAAGAGGTTAAGACGCCACCCTCTCACGGTGGAATCAGGGGTTCGATTCCCCTATGGACTACCATTAAATCCTTCAAACAAGCTATAATGCTAGTTTAAAGGATTTTTATTTTGTAAAAATGTTAGAAATTTAGTACAGTTTACACCATTTTAACTCCAAAGTTTTAGATGAATACATATTTTTCTTTATAAATAGTACCTTCATAGTACCCATTAACTATTGCTTTACTTGTCTTATTTTTTTATAATCTTATCCTTTTAATTATTGTTAAAAATATTAACTTTTTTCTTTTTTTAGTCAAATTGTCCCCTCTGTGTCCCCTTAAAATACTATCTTATATCTATCTTATTTAAATAATATTAGCCTTTTAGTAATTTTATCAACAGATTTTTAGATAAATATATCTTTTTATAAGACATTAAAATTAAAGAGAATAAGAATTATTTTTTTGAACTTTATTAATCAAAAAGCAATAACTTTTTCTATAACTACTACTCCTTAATATTATTCTTTTTTAAGTTGTTCTTTTTTAAGTTGTTCTTTTCTAAGAACTATTAATTGCTCCAATTCTTCTATATCTTCTTTTGTTGCTTGATTCTTTACAAAACTTCTAGCTGTTGACCTGTTTCTTAAATATCTAGCTTTTTCTCTGTTTTGTTCTTGCCATTTTTTATTGGCTTCTGTTTGTGCATTTTCACTCATTCTTTTAATCCTCCTAACATTTCTGTTTATACATTTTTTAAATATCTTTATTCTTTCTTCAATGTTATATGATGATGTCTCTATCATTGGATATTATCTAAACATTGTATTGTATATATCTACAAGTTTCATCATTTCTTCATCTTCTTTATACCTAGATGTAAAAAAACTAGCTATCACTCTAATAGATAGTTTTTTATGTTAAAACATCTGTGAAATTCCATTTTGGTCTAACCAATATTCTACAGTTTCTTTTTTATCTGAAATAACTAATTTTATTATATCAGAACCTTCAAATCCGTTTAAATCAATCTTTATTCTTACCACCCATACATCTTTGCTATTTATATGGAATTGATTATAAAATTTTATTGATTTAATATCATTTTTCATATCTATTTTCCATTTTCTTTTGTTAAGAAAATCTTCTAATATTTGCAATACTTTTTCCTCATTAATATTGGTCACAATAATCACTTCTTTAATATCCTTTCTAATTTAGTGAAGATTCTATGCAATAATTTCAATTATTCTTTTATATAACTTAAAAATCTAAGCCTACTAATGTATTATATTTTATAGCCAATTCTAATGCTTTAACTAAAGTATCACATTTATTTTCTTTAACAATATTTAATGCCATTTCTAAATTACTACCACTAATTTCCTCTGATTCGTAATCATCTATTAATAAATTACATTCAAAATTAATTTTATCAAATATTCCATTATTATATAAATTGTCAAACTCATTTTCACTTAATTCAAATACCTTTATATTATTTGAATCTTCTTTTCCATAATTATAGTCTTCAATTCCTTTTTCATTTAATGGAACTGATATATATCTAATTTTATTCATAATTCATTATCATCCTTATATCTTATTTTTACAATAATTAATATTTACTCCTTTTTGAATATAAAAATATTATCTATTCTATTAAGCAAATGGTTTACTGTTCTTCTATTACTTTAAATTCTCTAATATCTGGTATTGGTATTACTATACAGGCTTCTTCATAAATTTGAATTCCTAATGAATCATAGTCAACTTCTGGTTCTTCATCATACCCATGGTCATACGAAATTAACTTTCCTTTAAAAATATCTCCATCTTTATCCTTAATCTCAACATCATATCCCATATATTCTATATAATCAATCATTATTATCACCTCTTTTTTACTTTTCTGTTTCAAAATATTTTTTTATTAATTTTTGAATTTTTATTATCTATATTCAAATAACTGAGTTCAATTTGTCCCATTTTATTAAATTTAACTAAAAAATTTTTAAATGAGTCTAACTTTCTAAAAGTTTAATTTAAATATAATATTATATTTTCAAATAAATGTTAAAAACTATCTAATAATCATATATACCAAGCCTAATATAACAATTATTAACACAATAATCCTAAAAAATAATTTTATTGATTCCTTTATCAATTCTTTCATTGCATTTTCACTCATCTAAAAACCTCCTAACATACCTTTTAATGCAAATACTAAAACTGCTATTAATCCAATAAGTGTTAATATTCTAACAATTAATTCTATATATAATTTTTTCATATTAATTTTAAAATTTATCCTCCTTAATTTTATTAAGTTACTTAAACAAAAAAGACCCATACTTAAAGTATACAAGTCTTTTATGTCAAATATTAAAATAGCAATGCTATTTAATGTTTTCTCCACAATATGGACATGGTATTTTGTTTTCTTTTTGTAATGTAGAATTTTCTATATATATTGGCTTTCCACAATTTTTACAAGAAATTTCTTTATAGTCATCTTCCATTTCCTCTAATTCTTCAATAGAAACTTCTTCAAATAATTCATCTTGAATATCTACTATATCATCATCAATACAGTTTAATTTATCGGCGAGAACAGCTTGATTTGTCATAAGTTCCTCAATTTTATTACTTAATGATGATAGTATATTTTCTATATTTTCAAAAAGTTCTTTATATTCTTTATCATCTATTTTTGATATGCTGTTTTGTAAATTTTTAATATTTTCCTTTATTTCTTTCACTATATAACACATCCTTTATAGAAAAAAATTGCCAAGTTAAAAGGTCTTGGCAATTTTAAAACAACTAATATTAAACTCTTTCCATGTATTCGCCAGTTCTTGTATCTATTCTTATAGTATCTCCTTCATTAACGAACATTGGAACGTTAACTACTGCACCAGTTTCAACTGTAGCTGGCTTTAATGCATTTGTAGCTGTATTTCCTTTAACGCCTGGTTCACAGTGAGTTATTTGTAATTCAACAAAGTTTGGAGCTTCAACTGAGAATGCTTCTCCTTTATAGAATTTAATAACTGCAAACATGTTTTCCTTTAAGAATTTTATAGCATCTTCAACCTTTTCATAGTTTAATGGAATTTGTTCATAAGTTTCTTGATCCATGAAGTAGTATAATTCTCCATCTGAATAAAGATATTGCATTTCCTTTCTTTCTATTACAGCTTCTTGGAATTTAGCTGTTGGGTTGAAAGTTGTGTCTGTAACTCCTCCAGAAATAACATTTCTTAACTTAGCTCTTACAAAAGCAGCTCCTTTTCCTGGTTTTACATGTAAGAAATCAATTACTGTGTATACATTTCCTTCATGTTCAAAAGTAGTTCCCTTTCTTAAATCTCCTGCTGATATCATCTAATTATTCCTCCAAAATTTATAAGTTTTATAAAATATCTCTTTAAATTATAGATATTATTTATTGTTTATTTTAAATTACAACAACTTTATTTTATCAGATAGATACTAAAAAATCAAATAATAAAATTTAATATTCCTTATTTCTATTTATTTTGCACATTGAAGCTTAAATACACCATTAATATTATTTTGCTCTATGTTTATATTATAATCTATTATCTTAAAATCATTTAAACTATTTATTATTTTTAAAAATTTATTTTTATTTTCATTTATCCTTATATTTACTTCATAATTTTCTATTTTATCATCTATACTTATTAAATTTATTGAAGGATTCTCTTCAAAATTATTTAATATATCAATTATTGTAATTGGTGTCTCTTCAGTAGTATTAACATACTCTTTTTCTTTTACTTTATCTTTTAATGAATTTTCTTTAATATAAATTAAAGCACATTCTAAAACTATTATTATTAAAAATATTATAGCTAAAACTTTCTTTTTCATTTTACTTTTTTTGAACCTTTATGTTATATCCTCCATCTTCTATTTTTTCAAAAAATACTACTTTTAATGTATTATCTTTATTTATTTCATTAAGTATATTTTTATCATATATTTTAAAGTTTCCTATATTCCCATTTATCTCTCCTGTTATATTACTACCAGATATTTTAATCCATGAAACTATATCATCAATTTGATTTTTAGATTCCACCACTTTAATTTCATTTTTAACAACATTTTTATCCTCACTTAATAAAGCTTTTACAGTAAACGGAAGTAATATAAGTGTTAAAACAATAAGAAGTTTTATTCCCTTATTATCTTCTTTTTCATTTTCTAAATTTTTTTTAGTAAAATATTCATAAGGTAAGAAATTTTTTGTTGAAAATATCACTCTCCTTCACCTCTTCTTTAATTATTAAATATTTATTATCTTTACTAAGTTCTTTCATATTTATATTTTTTGATATATATATTGGTTTTTCTTTATCAAGCTTTAATACCTGTTTATTTATATTATAAATATTATCTTCTATATATGAATTTATAATAAAATTACCATTATAATCTAAAATATAATACTTTTTAAAAATATAGATAATAGCCACCCATTTAGTTTCTTTTATAATCTTTTTTAATTTATCTTTTATAATAAATTGTACTGGAATCACCTTAATATTTTTTGCTCCTTTACATAGCTTATCAACTCTATTTCCAGCTTTAATAACATATATTAATGCTCTTTTTCTATCTTTACTTATAATAGTATGAAATAAATAATCTTTATCTTCTCCAAAAGATTCTATTATAAATTTATTGATTTCTTTATTTATTTCTTTTTCCTCTAAATCAATAATTTTTATAAATAACTCTTCATTGATAATTACAATATTTCTATTTTTACAGTTAATTTTCAAATCATCATAAATAGAAAATTCTTTTTCTTTTATTATAAATTCATCTTTATTTAAAACAATATTTTTATAAATTTTTCACCATCTCCTACTTTAAAAAATAAGGATACAAAATATAATTTTCTCCTTCCTTTTTATAAATTAATTTCATTTTATATTCTTCTTTATTAATTAAGATTAAATAAAAACAGTCTTCTTCTTCATTAAATGAAAGTTTAAATTTTGTTGTAATTTCCTTTTCCTTTTTTTTATTTAATACATATTTTATTTTATCTTGTTGTGTTATATTTAAATTTGTTATTATCTCATCAATATTTTTAAAATAATTTACATTATCATTTACCTTTTTTTCTATTTTTATATCTTCTCTATTATTAGATATGATTGTAAAAAAACCTCCTATAATAAGAAATATTAATAAAGAATAGAAAATTGTAGTCATTAATATAAAACCTCTCTTTATATGCATATTATATATTCTTTACCTTTCTTTATTATTTTTATGTATAGCAAATTTTCTTTTTCATATACATAAAAATCATTTATATTTTTTATAATAGTTTGTTCTGCTTTTATTTCATAATTTCCATTGTCATATCTTTCACTATATTCAACTATTAATTGATTATTCTTTTTATATATTGATTGCACACAATAAAAATCTTTAAATTTTTGATATAATACTAAAGAATTATTATTTTTTTCTTTAAATATAACTCTAGAATCCATAGACATATCTTTTATTGCAATAATTCCATTTTCTATAGAATTAATATAACTGTCTTTTTTTATATTTTTATTAAAACTTTTATATGAAATTATAAATATATCTGAAAGAATTAAAATAATAAGTAAAGATACAGCTAAATAAATAATCATTTCTATTAAAGTAAATCCTTTTTTATTATTTTTAATACACATAATCCATCCATTTATCCTTTAATACAATATGTTCTATTTTCTTTGTACTACCTTGTATATTAACATTTACTTCTATTTTTATTTTCATAAATGTGCTTTCTTCATCTATTATATTAATTTTTATAAAATTATTTTCTTCTAAAGTTTCTTCCATGTTAAATAGATTTTTTTCTAATATTTCATCTAAAAATTTTTCTGAATAGGCAATTTTTATTCCCTCTATTTGTAATTTGTTTTTTATCTCTTCATAACTATTGTTATATTTTAACTCTTTTGAAATAGCAGCTATAGTTTCATTAACTTTAAAAATTTTATATCTTAATGAAGATGATAATTCTACCTTACTTATTGTTCCTGGCAATATTGATAAAATTAAAACTACTATTGAAAGAGAAATAATAGCTTCTATTAAAAAACTTCCTTTTTTTCTTTTCACAATTACTCCTTTACAATATTTATTAAAAATGTAATTGGTGTTATTGAAATCTTATATTTTTCATTATTTTTATTTTTTAAATAAATAGTATCAGATGTTATACTTCCATTACTTTGTATATTAATTACTATTGACAATGGATATACTTTATTTTTTTCATATACTATTTCTAAAGTCTTATCATATTCTACTTTTCTTATAACACCCTTTCCTATTTCAAATATTAATTCTTGAGTATTTTTATTTTCTACTATAACAAACCTTCCAGAAATATTATTATTTATACAATAACTTCTTCCATAAGTAATCATATCTTCTATTTCATATAGAAATTCTTTTGTCTTTATCTTATTTTTAGTTTCTAAAAAACTCTTTAAGCTTATGAAACTAAATGATGAAATAATAAGTATAAGGCTTAATACAACTATAAGCTCAACTAATGTAAATCCTTTTTTCATAATTAACTAACCCACTTTATATAAAATATCAATTAAAGGTAATAAAAAATACCCTATAAATGAAGTTATAATAAGTGCCATTATTAAAAGCATTGCTGGCTGAAAGAATACTAATGCTTTCTCCATATTTCTATATGTGTTTTTCTCTAAACCTTTTTGAAGTATTCCTATTCTTTCCTCCATTGAACCACTATCTTCTCCAAGCTTTATCATTGATAATGAATATTTAGATATAAACTTACACTCTTTTAATGATTCATTAAGTTCCTTTCCATTAAAGATATCTTTATTTACCCTTTTTAATTCATTTTTAAAAATTTCAAATTCCATAGAAGATTCACATAAATCTAAGCCATAACTTAAAGACATTCCACTTTCTGTTATTACTGTAATTATCAATATAAAGATATATTCTATTACCTCTCTTACAAGCTTAAACTTTATTAAAATATTAACTATATTTATTTTATTTTTTAACATTCCAAATAAAATAAATGTTGAGATTGTAAAAGAACACAAAAATGTCAATGATATAAAAATATGTTCTTTAACATATTTTTGAAATAAATAAATATTTGTTATCCTTTTAGGTATTTCATTTCCTAAATTATTTAAAGAATCATAAAATATTGGTAAAATAACAAAGACTAATGCTAACATTAATACTATAAGTAAAAACAATATCATAATAGGATAAACTAATGAATCTTTTATCTTTTTTATTATTTCATATTGTTTTTTATAATATCTACCTAATGCCTCTAATACCTTGTCAATTTTGCCACTATTTTCTCCTAATGCTATAATTCCAAGAAAAAATATAGGATAAAGTTCCTTATAATGAGAAAAAGCTTCCTGAAGAGTTTCCCCTTTTGAAACATAAATTCCTATATCTTTTATGCTATTTTTATATGATGATTCTAAAGGAACATCTTCTAAAAGAGTTACTGCCATTGAAATATCTATACCATCTTTATATAGTTCACCTAAATTTTCACATATAACACTTATACTTTTATAGTTTTTCTTCATTTAACTCTTCTCCTTCTAAAAAGTCTAAGTAATCATAATAATCAATCTCTCCTTTTTCAAGAAGGTTCTCTAATATTTCTATCATTTGATTATTAGATAAACTATTTATGTCTTCATGTATATTTTCAATTCTTTCCTTTTCATTTTTTCCTATATAATATACTGCTGATACCAATGTTCTTCCTGTATAGCCAGAATTATTACATTTACTACACCCACATTTTTTGTATAATTTATATTTCTTTTTACTACTTTCTTTAATTTCTTTTTTACAATCTTTACATAATATTTTTATAAGTCTTTGGGAAATTATTCCCGCTAGTGCATCTTTAATTAAATATCTTTTACATCCCATCTCTTCGAGTCTTAAAATAACTTCTCTAGGAGATTTTGTATGAATTGTTGAGTATACTTTATGACCTGTTATTGCTGCTCTAATAGCCATCTTTGCAGTTGTTTCATCTCTTATTTCTCCTACCATAATTACATCAGGGTCTTGTCTTAGCATACTTCTTAAACCTGATTCAAAGGTTATTCCTATTTTTTCATTTAAATTTATTTGATTTAGTCCATCCATACATACTTCTATTGGATCTTCTAAAGTTTCAATATTTATATTTTCATTTTTTATTTTGTTTAAAATAGAATATAAAGTTGTAGATTTTCCACTGCCTGTTGGTCCATTAACAATAATAAGACCATTTTTTAATCTTACTATTTTATTTATTATCTCTTGTTGTTCCTTTGAAAAGTTAAGTTCTTCTAAAGAAGATAAATATTTATCATTATATAGTATTCTTACTACTATTTTTTCTCCATTTACTACTGGGACAGTAGATATTCTGCAATTATAAATTTTATCATTAAAATTTATAAAGAGTTTTCCATCTTGTGGTCTTCTTTTTTCTGTTATATCTAAATTAGATTTTACTTTTAATCTTGAGGTTATTTTTAAATATTCATTAAATTTAATTTTTCTTACTAATATAAGAGCTCCATTAATTCTAAATCTTATATTTACAATATCTTTAATAGGCTCAAAATGTATATCTGAAGCTTTATTTTTAATAGCATCTTTAAATATATCTTCTTCTAAAGTATCTTCTTTAAAATTAAGAATTAAATCCATTATATATTGCAATTCATCTTCTTTAATTTTTATATATTCAATTTTCTTACCAAAAAGAAATTTCAAAAAATCTTTTCCTTCTTCTTGTTCTGTACTTGTAACTACATATATCTTATCTTCTATCTCCTTAACAGGAAGAATTTTCAACCTTTTAGCCTCTGATAATGAAATTTTTCTTGCTAAGTTTAAGTCAATATCTTTAATTAAGTTATCCATAACCTCTCTAACCTTTCTCTATTAAAATACTTCTAAATTATTAACCTAAAATTAAAGTTTTATACATTAATTTTAAATTTTATAATATTTAATTTTATTCTTAATACTGATATAATAAAAATTGAATTATATTTTAACAGTTGGAGGATTTATGTTAACATTTGACCTTTATAATTTTATAAGCAACTCAATTTTAGGTGGATTTATTATTTTAATAATTTTATTTTTGAA
>JALFQD010000351.1 GCA_022785265.1 Clostridium sp.
ATTGGTATGAGTGCTGCAAGGCTTAACTTTTCTCATGGTACTCATGAAACTCATCAAGAAAAAATTGAAATGATTAAAAGATTAAGAGAGGAAATGGATTCTCCAACTGCAATTATTTTAGATATTAAAGGTCCTAAGATAAGAACTCACAACTTTATAAATGGTGGAGTTGAGCTTGTAAAAGGACAAGAATTTACTTTTGTCTGTGGTGAAGAAATCCTTGGAGATAGCAGTAGATGTTCAGTATCCTATGATATACTTTATAAAGATGTAAAAATTGGTGGAACAATTCTTGTTGATGATGGTTTATTAAAATTTAGAATTATTAACATAATAGGTAAAGAAATTAAATGTTCTGTTATTGTTGGTGGTATGATTAAAGACCACAAAGGAGTTAATGTTCCTAATGTTAGCATCCAACTTCCTTCAATTACAGAAAAGGACATTGAAGATATAAAATTTGGATGTAAGATGGGAGTAGATTTTATTGCTGCATCTTTTATAAGAAAGGCAAGTGATATTCTTGAGGTTAAAAAGGTTCTTCATGAAAATGGTGGAGATAACATTCAAGTAATAGCAAAAATAGAAAGCCAAGAAGGTGTTGACAATGTTGACTCTATCTTAGAAGTTACAGATGCTATAATGGTTGCTAGAGGAGATATGGGGGTTGAAATTCCTATAGAAAAAGTTCCTATAATACAAAAGAAAATAATTAAAAAATGTAATAAAGCTGGAAAGGTTGTTATAACTGCAACTCAAATGCTTGATTCTATGATTAGAAATTCTCTTCCAACAAGAGCTGAGGCTTCAGATATTTGTAATGCAATTTTTGATGGAACAGATGCTATAATGCTTTCTGGAGAAAGTGCTTCTGGTAATTTTCCTATAGAAGCTGCTGAAACTATGGCAAGAATTGCCCAAGAAACTGAGGCTAACTTAGAATATGACCATCTTTTAAAGCAAAATCTTACAGGTATAGAATCTTCTTATGCAGATGCTATAAGCTATTCTGCTTGTAAAACTTCTGTAATGCTTGATGCTAAGGCAATTGTAGCAGCTACAAAAAGTGGTGCAACTGCTAAACTTTTATCAAAATATAGACCAAAAGCTCCAATTTTAGCAATTACTCCTTATGATTATGTAAGAAGAAATTTAAACTTAAATTTTGGAGTTTTCCCAAAACAATGCAAACTTTTTAATACTACTGATGAAATATTAAGTGAAGCTAGAAAATTTGCTCTTCAAATTAATGATATTTCTACAGGTGATAACATTATAGTTGCTGCTGGAATGCCAACAACACAAACTGGTGGAACTAATATGTTAAAAATAGAAAAGCTTTAAGTTGATTTAATCTTTATTATTAGCTTGATAGATTATACATAACTTAAAAGTATTAAGGTTTTAATTTTTGATTTATAAGAAAATGGAACTGTCGCACCAAAAATTTTATAGTAATATATAGTATACTATCATTTGATAAAACACTATATATTCTATTAATATTTCTTAATGCGACAGCCCCATTTTTTATAAATTATATATTATTTTTTTACTTGTTAATTATCAGTTTGCTCTCTTTCCCATTCTTCTCTAAGTTTTTTTACCTTATCTAAATCAATTTTTATTCTTTTTGAGATTGTTTCATCATCTAAAACATCAAATAAATTTCTTGCATTTTCAATTTTGTTTTGCTCAATTCCTTTTTGTAGGCCTTCTTTTTCGGCTTTTTCTCTAAATTCTGTAAGAATAAACATATTATTAGCAACCATATCTTCCACATCCTCTCTTTTCGATTCTAAAATCTTTATTGCAGACTCTGCTAATTGATTATCTATTGTGTTTCTTATCCAATGCTTTATAGCCTTTATTTCAATCTCACTTAAAGCATCAAAAAATAATGCTATTGCTTTTATTCTTTGTAAAAACTGTATTGCATCTATCTTTTGGTCTAAAAGAAATATTGCTGCTGAAACATTTTTACTTTTTATTAACTCTTCTTCTGTAAAACCATTATTAATATCTATTAAATCATACTCGAAGTTTAATAAACTATTTTTAAACATCTTCTCATTATATATTATTTTTCTAAACTCTCTTGGTACCTTCCACACTTCCTGTCCATTATATAATACTATTGGTATTATTGCAGGTATCTTTAAATTTTTATCATACTTTTTATGATTTGCATTTTTAGAATAATCTCTTAATATTTCACACATATAAAATAACAATCTTAATGGCATTCTATAATCTACTGTTGACTGAAACTCTAATAATATATAAAAAAATACTTCTGTGTCTTTTACTTTTGCCTGATAAACTATATCACATTCTGTTTCTTCATAATCTGAAGTTACAAAAGATTTATTTACTAAGCTTAAGTTTTCTACTGTTATTTCTTTCGCCCAATCATCCTTAATCATGTTTTTAAATAAGTCTAATGCTATTTCCTTCTTTGAATAAAGGTCTTTATAGCTCTTATCATGTATATGATGCATTTCTTTATTTTTATTATATGTTTTTTTCATTGTTCTCTCCTATCTTTATTAAGATAATTTTATCTTATGTTAAAATTATTGCTATTTCTTGATTATATTATACCATATGTTCACTTTAAATAACTATATTAATTTAAATAAATCTCCTATTGTCACTCCTTCATCACTATCATTATATTGCATATACTCACTATTTTTTTCTATAGCATCTTTTATTGTTAAGCTTAATTTCTTTTCATTTTTATCTATATTTAATATTTTAACTTTAACCTTTTGTCCTACTTTTAAAACTTCAGAAGGTTTTGCTATATTTGAATCTGTTATTTCTGTAATATGTACTAGCCCTTCTATTCCTGGTAATATTTCTACAAATGCTCCGAAGTTTGTTAATCTTACTACTTTTCCTTCAAATATTTCTCCTTCTTTTAAAGAATCTCCATGAACCTCCCAAGGTTCTTTAGCAACATCTTTTAATATTAAACTCAATCTTTCCCTCTTAGTATCTACATCACCTATAAATACCTCTACCTTGTCTCCTACTTTTACAACATCCTCAACATTATAAACTCTTTCCCAAGCTAAATCATTTATATGAATTAATCCTTCAACTCCACCAATATCAACAAAAGCACCATATTTAACTATATTAGTTACTACTCCTGATTTTTTCTCTCCACTTTTTAGTGTTTTCCAGATTGATTTTTTATTCTTTTCATATTCTTCTTCTTCAATAGCTCTTCTTGAGGCAACTATCTTTCTATTGTTAAAATCTAATTCTATGATTTTAACTTCAATATTTTTACCAACTAATGTACTTAATTCTATTCTTTCACGGCTTACTTGTGATGCTGGAATAAATATTCTTAAGTTTCCATAGGTTGCTACTAAGCCACCTTTAACCTCTTCTTTAACCCTAACCTTTATTGGATTTCCACTTTTACAAGCTTCCTCTATATCATCCTTTTCTGTAATTGAAAGTGCCTTTACTCTTGAAAGAAGCACATATCCTTCCCCATCATTAGGAGACATTACATAAACCTCAATTTCATCATCCACTTTAACAACATCTAATGGATTTAAAT
>JALFQD010000069.1 GCA_022785265.1 Clostridium sp.
GGTACCTTATAATGTTATTATATTGATAGTTAAATTTTCTTTCAATAAAAAACACCTATGTTGTAGATAATATGGAATAAGATGTATAATATAAGCATTAAACTGCAAAGGAGATTAAGATGAAGGATACTATTTTAGTTGTTGAAGATGAATATGATATAAGAGAATTACTAAAAGAATTTTTAACTGAGGCAGGCTATGATGTAGTAACTGCTGAAGATGGTTTAGATACTTATTTTATGTTCTATATTTATTTATATATTTATTGTTTTTGCTATGCCTTATGCTTATAGAATCTATATAAATAAAAACATAGAAAAAATATGTGAAACTCTTCCTAAAAAATCAAAAGAAATTTATATTAATGATTTTAAAAATTTGATGGATGATTCTTTATTCTCTAATATTTTTTATGCTTATATATTGTTTGATGAAGAGGATAAATATGTAACTATTTTTGATTCTGAATATTTAACTTATACATATTTTACAGATAAACAAAATGATTCTTTAAATTTTACTAAAGAAGATTTTCTTCTTTCTTATAATCATGCTAGAGATAAACTAAATAGTGAAGAGCTTTTAAAATATTTAGCATCTGATAAAAAACTAGATATTCCAGAAAAGCTATTAAACTCTAAATTTAAATCTATAAATTTAAGATTAAAAAATAATAAAAAATATACCCTTTTTCTCTTCTTTGGACTTCAGCCTATAAGTGATGCTTCTAAAGCTATTTTAATGCTTTTTCCTATTTGTTTCATGATTATTCTTTTTATAAGCTTTATATCAGCTTTTATATATTCAAAGATAATAACAAAACCAATAATAAAAATAAGTAAAGATGCAGAGAAAATGTCATCTTTAGAGCTAAATACAAGATGTAGTGTAAAAAGTAATGATGAAATTGGAATTTTAGCTTCTAGCTTAAATAATCTTTCTAAAAATCTTTCTTTATCTTTAAATGAACTTAAAGATAAAAATATTATGCTTGAAAAAGAAATTAAAAAAGAAAGAGAAATTGATAAAATGAGAAGAGATTTTTTTAATGCAGTATCTCATGAGCTTAAAACTCCAATAACAATAATAAAGGGACAGTTAGAGGGAATGATATATAATGTTGGAATTTATAAAAATAGAGATAAATACTTAAATCGCTCTTTAGAAGTTACTGAATCTATGGAAAAATTAATTAAAGAAATTCTTACTATATCAAGAATGGAAAGTAATAATTTTAAGTTAGATTTAAATGAAGAAAATTTAAGTTTTATACTTAAAGAATCTTTAAATGAATATTATGACTTAGCAGAATATAAAAACATAAAAATAAATCTTAATTTAGAAGAGAATTTATATGTAAAAATAGATAAAAATCTTTTTAAAAAGGCTTTAGGTAATATTATAAATAATGCTTTAATGTATTCTCCAAAATCCTCAATTATTTATATACATTTAACAAAAACTCCACTAAGCCTTGAAATAATTAATACTAATACTTCTATACAGGAGGAAAATATAGATAAGCTTTTTACTCCTTTTTATAGAATTGATAAATCTAGAAACAGAAATACTGGAGGTAGTGGTTTAGGCTTATACATTGTAAAAAATATTTTAGAATTTCATAATTTTAAATATGAAATAAAAAACATTGATATTGGAGTAAGCTTTAAAATAAGTTTCTAAGTTATATATGATTATTGTGTAAAGATTGTGAAGTTTATGTGAAGTTTCCCTTTTTAACAAATGTATTTATTAAAATATGTAGTGTAAAAGGGAGGTAATTACTATGTTTAAAAAAAGCTTATATTTAATTATAATATTGTGTTTTTTATTTGTTGGTTGTAGTAAAAATGATAATTTACAGGAGAAGATAGAGATTTCTATTTTAGATGGATATATTGTTACTCAAGTTTCAATACCAGAAAACAATAAAACTGCTCTTGTTACTTTATCTAAAGATGGGAGTCTTATAAATTCAAAATTATTTCAATATGATATAAAGGATAATAGCTTTGAAAATCCAAAAGAAATTAAAATTCCTGATGATTTTTCTTTAATAAGAGCAATTGTTTCTTTAGATGGAAATAAGGTTTATCTTTCTGTTGCAAAGAAAAATGATACAAATAAATTTGTAAATGTAGATATTGTAGAAGGTACTATTAAAGATTGTTCAATAGAAAATCTTACTTATATTAACGATATTAACACAGAAAATCAAGAAATTATACAATCAATAGATAGTAATAACAATTTAATTTATACTATCACTTCAAATGATGGAAAAAGTAATTTATATTATGCTAAATTTAATAATGGAAACTACTCTTCATCAAAATTTAGTGAAGAAATAAATAATTATACTCAATATATTCCTAATGCTTCAATTTCTCCTGAAGGAAATAATATAATATTTTCAAATCAGTTAGATAACAATAAACTTAGTTGCTTTAATCTTCAATTAGCTTCAAAGAAAGATGAAAATTGGTTTTCAAAAACAATTAAAGGAGTAATTAATGATGGAGAAGAGGACAAGTATATATGCTGTATAAGTAGTGATAGTAAAAGTATATATTATCTAAGTGCCAAAAGAAGAATAGATGAATATTTTATTAATCATTCTTTAAAAATATCTGATACTACAATTTATAAAATCTCATTAGACTCTGTTCTTAAAAATAATAACAATTTAGTTTATCCTAAAGAAGAGGAAAATGTTTCTTTTCCTTTAGAGCTTAGAAATAAAGGAGATATTAATAATAAAGAAGGAATTTATTATGAAATATTTGTACGTTCTTTTGCAGACTCTAATAATGATGGTTTAGGAGATATTAATGGAATCACAAAAAAGCTTGATTATCTTAAAGATTTAGGAATTGATGGACTATGGCTTACCCCTATTTTTTCTTCACCTTCTTATCATGGATATGATGTAATATTTACTTTTCAAGAAAATCTAATAAATTCACTTAAAAATGATACTGCTTTAGCAAATGATAATACCTTGTTATCTAAAGTATTTGAAGATATATTAAATACTTATAATAAAGTAGATAATAATTATATTGATGGAATATTCATTTCAAATCATGACCAAAATCGTATAATGAGTGAAGTTAATAATGAAGATAAAGCAAAACTTGCAGTTAATATAT
>JALFQD010000013.1 GCA_022785265.1 Clostridium sp.
TTAACCTAATATTTTAAAGTAAAAAATATTTCACTAATTAAAAGACGCAGGAAACTTAAATCCTACGTCTTTTATTATAAGTTGCTTATTTATAATTTTATGCTAATGCTGATTTTTTAATAGAATAACTATTATATCTTAAAGGAGTATTTTCTATGATATATTCTGCTTCTTTATAGTTTTTTGCTTTGAAAACTATAGTCCACCCTTCTTTAGTGTGTTTTCCTACACACATTAAATACCTTTTATCATAAGATTTGTTTAATCCATCTTTGTCTATTATAAGACTTCTTATCTCACCTATAGTTTTAATATTTAATTTAACAAAAACATCACTTGTATTCATATTATTTAACCCCCTTTATACGAACATATGTTTATATCCTTATTATAAAGAACTTTTGTTCGCATGTCAATATTATTATTGTTCTATTAATATTATCTTTTATATAAATTTATTCTAAAAAAAGCATCCCTAAATATTATATTTTGAGATGCTTCTTTTAACTTAATTTAGGTTGTTGAATAACTAATTTTTACAAACAATTGTTCAAGAAAATATTCTTAGAAATTATAAATTCCAAGGATATTTTCTACTTTTTATTCCTTGCTGTTTTTTATTAAATTCGTCTACTAAGTATGCCAATAATACCCACTTTATATGACGCTCGTATCGAGCTTTCCCATATAATCTTGGATTTTCTAAATTATATAATCCTTTCAACATTGAAAATAACTGCTCTATTTTTAATCGATTTTTATATAATCTTTCTCCTATTGGAGACTGCATAAATAAGGCATTTTCATATCTTTCAGTTGTAAATGACTCAATACTTTTTGCTTTACGCATATTGATATCAGTCAATAGATTGATTTCTAAATTAGAAGCAATTTTAAACCACTCTGATGAATCATATGCTGCATCAGCAAGTATTAAAAAAGGATTATAAATTTTAGCTTCATAAAGCAAATCTGAGAGCTGATTGTCATAAACATTTGCTGTTGTTAAATCAAAGACTAAGGGGATTATAATATCAGTAACTGTTGCAATACAATGTAATTTATAGCCTTTAAAATAGTATTTTGAATATTTGAGTTTAATTTAGTAAATGCAATTTTGATATCTTAAAAAATTTTATAATAAGTATTTTCCTTTTTAATGTTTAATGGTATAATCATATTCAAGTCATTCCTTTTGTGATTTGTTGTTTTTTGGCGAAATCATTATACCACAAAAGAATGGCTTTTTAATTTTTTACAATTTTTGTTTATTCAACAACTTATTAAATATTTAAAAAAATTTGGAAAAGCATCACGAAATGATATAAGAAAGTTACTTATGGACAAATTACCTGATGTCTTAAATGAAAAACAAAAAGAAAATAGGATTAGGAATATTTTGTATTCAATGGGAAAAAAGAATTTGATAGAGCGAGATGGATCAAATTCAAGAACATCTAAGTGGCAATTAAAAAAATAAAAATATCATCTAATTATTGTCTAAAGTATCGTCTAAATTTATTTTTGAAAAATTGAATTTAGACGATAGAAAATACCTTTAAAAAGACTTTTTAATTATGTATACTCTAAATTAATGTCTAAATTATCATCTAAAATTTTTATTTAATAAGAAATTTAGACGATAAATGGAGTTATGCTAATATAGTGAACACATTTTTTTGAACTTTTTATAAGATATTATTTTTGTCTAATCTTTGATATTAATTGTCATTTATAGTACTTGTATTGATACTTTTTAATATTAAATTTGTTTTTTAAATATTATCCATAAATGTAATAAATTATTATATTTATGGTGATTTTATTTTTATATGGATTACAAGAAGTATTGTGAATGGAGTGGAGTGTATGGATAAAAAAGATAGGGGTAGTTACTCTGAAAATGGATTTTGGATTATTGGAAGGCTTTTAATTGAATTGATTGTGCTGATAATATTGTCAAGTGTTTCCTGTTATATGCAATTTTTACAACGTAAAAGCTTAGGTAAGATAGGTGATCTTTTCAGTGGGACATTGTATAAGTATAACTATTTTATGTATTTTATTGGCTTTGTACTTTTTCTTACATTATTAGGATTGTTTTTAGTAAAAGTTTTTAGTGTAGAATGTAGAAAAGTATTAAAGAAGAAGTTAGTATGTAAAATTATATTTTGGGTTTTATCACTAATAGGAGTTTTAATAATGTTTTTCTCATTAGCATTTTTACA
>JALFQD010000020.1 GCA_022785265.1 Clostridium sp.
ATTATTTTTTTGCCTCCGCAATCGAAGGTCTTTTTGTTGTGCTAAAAAATAATTTTTTTATTGATATTGTAAAGCTATTTCTTATAATATTTTCAATATTACTGCTAATTTATTTTTTCATACGAAACTTTACACTATCTATAAAATTTATATATAATATATTATATCATTTATCAAGATATTTCTATACAATTTATTAACTAACCTTTACATAAAAACTATCACTAACTTTTCAAACAAATCATATCTTTTAATATTATTTATAACTTCAATAGTTTCTTTTCTATTTTTAAGCAAAGAAAAAATGGTAGTGTCGCATGCATTAGCAGTTAAAAACTGCTATCGATTCCTTCTTTTTTTCATTAATTTATAAATATTATGTATAAAAAATACACCTATTAAAAAAATAAGTGTACTTTAATAAGACCTATTGAATATAATTTTTATGTAAAATGTAGTTTTTTTGCAAAAAACAGAACTGATACACAACTAATTTTTTATTAGTTGTGCAACAACACAATTATGGTGGAGGCGAGGGGTCGGCAGCATCCATTCTTTCGATAAATATTTTTCTTTTTTTAAAAAATAACTGGTCCTGACTATCTCTTTTCCAAATATTTAGTTTTCACTTGGAACTTGGCATATTATAGAAGTTTAGATTTACATTTTTAATGCATATATCTTCTATCTTAGTATTCCTTAGCTTATTGCTTTAGGAGTCTATAAGTCGATACGTAGCTGTTGAATTTCTTCACATACCACTCGGTATTGCCACCAACTTTACTTGCTGAGGTTTCACCGATAAAGCCAAGTTTTCACTTATATATTGCTATATAAGGCGACTCTGTCTTACGAATCGAACCCCTGTCCGAAAGCAGACCAGTCTGACTTTCTACGAGCGTAGCCTATATATTAAAATTCGCTCCTCAAGGTGCCTACAGGCAGGCAGTTGATTTGCTAGCTTCATGAATACCCCTCTAGCTCAAAGCTTTGCTAGACTTCGTTTCCTACTGTTATGACACCCGCTACCCAAATCGTAGGCAATCTGGACGGATGAGTAGCTTAAATTAAGCTGCTAATGCAAAATTGTCTTCTGCGTTTATATTTAATGCATACTTTATTATCGAGGCACCATGCTTCCCTCGGCTCGCTTATCAAACCCATCTTACCCCCGTCGAAGCCATAACGCCCCCATGTAAGGTTTGAAGAATTTAATAAACTTAAATTTATATTTAGTTTTATTTTCTTCAGTAATTCATTATATAATATATATTTTTTATTGTCAAAAACTTTTTAATATATTTTCTCTTGTCATTCCATTTGAAGTATATAAGTCATATTTTTCTAAAGCTTTATTTTTTAAATCCATATCATATTCATTTAAATGTGTTACTGCAAGTGATATTTTCATATCTCTATTTTTGTATTTTTGTAGGTCTTGTTGTATTCTTTTATCTAATTCTTCTATATTCATTTTTCCATATCTTATGCTGTCTTGATATGGGTTTGGGACGTTGGTCAAGTCTATTATTTTGCTATTTATTTCTTCTTTTTTGCATTCACTGTCAAATCTTCCTGCTCCATGTCTTGTAAGGTAGGTTCTTGTTACATAGCATACTTCTATATTGTATTTTTTATCCCCTATTATCTTCATTGGATTTTTAAGTCCTGTGTTGCTTGGAGTAAGGTATGGCATATATTCTAAGTTATTTTGGTCTAACATAAGACCTTGTGCTCCTTCAAAGATAACTGTATCATATTCTTCTAATATGCTATCATCTACAAATTCACATTTTGAAAGCATAAAATTAAAGTCTTCTAAAAAATTTAATATTATGTTATATGAATTTTCTAGTATCTCCATCCATTTCATAGGAACACAATCTACTCCTAGCTGTTTTAACCTATATATAAGATATTGTTCTTTTATATTCATTAATGTATTTACTTGTGTCATAATTGGCATTTCTTTTAAAGCATATATTGATAAATATTCATTATTATTTCTTACTATTGTTTCATTTATTCCAAGTCCACAGCTTCCATGTTTGTTTTTTCCTCTAAGTTCTTCTATCATCTGGTTTATAAGCATATCAAAGGGTACTGTTATTCT
>JALFQD010000062.1 GCA_022785265.1 Clostridium sp.
CTAAAAAAGAATCCTTATTATCAACTCTTCCCTTTTTCCTTATTGAATTTGTATAAAATAAAATCTGCTCAGAAAGTGTAGTCTTTCCTGCATCTACATGTGCCAAAATTCCAATAGTTTTCTTCATTTATATCTCCTTAACTTCAGTTAAACTTCAACATTAGCATAACATTTATCATTTACAAATACTATTGCCCATTTTTCTAAATTCTTCATATTCTTAAGTTCTTCAGACCTATCATATTTTTTTAGTTGTTCTTTTGCTTCATTAAGCTTTTCTTTTACTATTTCTTCTCCTTTTTCTTCATATTTTGATTTAGAAATATATTTAAGTTCCATAATTCCAAAATACTTTGGTTCCATATTTACTTGTTTTAA
Source organism: Clostridium sp. (assembly GCA_022785265.1). GTDB lineage: Bacteria > Bacillota > Clostridia > Clostridiales > Clostridiaceae > Clostridium. Next base: position 379 of record JALFQD010000062.1, read on the forward strand.
AAGTGCAATATCTATATAGCCATCCTCTACTTCATATTCTGATTTTACTAAATATATTTTGCTTAGATAACAATAAGTTAAAAATATAAGCTTTATATACTTTTCATTGAATGTGATATAATCTCTATTTGATAGTTTATTTAAAGTATATTCTACAAGCTTTATAAGTTTTAAATTACTTCCTTTTTTTGCAATTTCTTTTAAGGCATTCTTTACTTCTTTTGTATCTAATTCAAAATTACTTTCTTCTTCTAATCTTTTTGCATAAAAGTCAAAATATAATTCTTTTATAGTATTGTTAGGAGTTCCTAAAATGGCATCACCAAAGTCTTCACCTTTTATTGTAAGTAGTCCTAAATAGAATAGAAGCGAAATAAAGTCTTCACTATTAAATTTTCTTTCTAAATTAAATTGGCTTGTAATTCTTGCTATTATTTCTTCTCCTTTTAGGATATCTTCTAAAGTCTTATAATTTTCATCTTTATTTTTAAGTTCAAATATATTTCCAAGCTTTGCATAATCACTTGCTATATTTTTATCTATAAGTTCTTTAGGTGACTTCTTTGTTTCCTCAAGACTTTTTAAATAATAAAGAACCATATCACTATTAAATAAAGTTTCTTTACTATCTTCTGAAAATAAATATCCATTATAGTTTACTTTCATTTCTTCTATAATTTTATTTATTTCAGTTTCATTTTGTACTGTTCTTTTTACAAGGCTTCTTACTTCATCCTCTGTAAAGCCCATCATTTCATTAAAATTTTCATATCTTGTTATATCTGTTGATATGTTAAATCCTGATGTTAGACTATCTAAAGTTATTGGGCTTACCCCTGTTGCAAATATTCTACTTACTATAGATTCTGTTCCTATTTTTAAAACTTCATACCATTTTCTTATAAATCCTGTTTTACTTACAATACTTGAGAATAAGTCTGTTTTAAAGCTTAAAAGTTCATTTGCAAAATGGTCATATTCATCTATTATTACATATATAGGTTTATCTATTTTAAATTCTACCTCATTTAAAAAGTTTGCAAACACATCAGAAGGATATTTTCTTTTTTCTAGCTTTATATCTATATTGTACATTGCTATAAATTTTTTAATTCCTCTTACACAACAATCATTAAAACTTTCTAGAAGAGATTCTTCTGTTTCTGTAATAAGTCCTGAAAAATTAAATTTTAATATATAATAGCTATTTTTTAAAGGAGTTGGATTTTTTCCTATATAAGTTTCTCCAAAAAGATTTTCAAATTCATTTTTCTTATTTATATCATAATAATTTTCTAAAACTGAAGTAAAAAGACTTTTCCCAAATCTTCTTGGTCTTAAAAAGAATATAAATTTATCATAAAGATTTTCTAATTTTTCTATATATTTAGTTTTATCTACATACTCATAATTTTCCTTAATTAATTCTTCATAGTTACTTTGTCCATATGGAAGCTTTTTTATCAAATACATCATTCCTTCATATTAAACTTTTAATTTTATTATATATTATTGCTTAGTTTCTGTAAAATTAATCATTATCAAAAAGTTTTAATATTGATAATATAGTTTAACAATTAAGAAATATATATAATTTCTAAAAATATAATTAAAATAAAGTGATTTTATGTTATAATTTGTTAAAATACAAATTGAATTGGGGGGATATTGTGAAAAATTATTTATCTAGATTTAGAAATATTTTAGTGTTTATTCTTCTTATGAATATGGTATTTATATTTAATTCAGAAAAAATAAAAAACATATATTCTATAATTGGAACAATTTTATTAGGAATTTTATATTTATACATAAATATCATTCCAAAAAAAGAAAAGGTTTTAGGTAAAAGATTAAAAATAATGGTTGGAGGATATGAATTACTTATAGATTCTATTTTATGTATATTTATAGAAAGTATAGTTTATATTTATATGTTTTTAATTAAGGAGTTTTCCTTAGACACTTGGGTTATTATTGTAAATACAATCGTAGCATTAATACTTTCACTATTCCCATTAATAAATGGATTTTTTAGATTATTATTTACTTCAAAGCAGATTGGAATAGTTGATAGAATTTTATTATTATGTTTATGGTGGATGCCTATTGTAAATATTATTCTTCTTAAAAAATGGTGTAAAAAAGTAAGGTTTGAATACTTTTCTGAACTTTCAAAGGAAGAACTAAATGTATCTAGAAAGAAAAATGAAATCTGTAAAACTAAATATCCCATTGTTATGGTTCATGGAATATTTTTTAGAGATTGGATGATTATAAATTACTGGGGAAGGATTCCGAAGGCATTAATAAGAAATGGAGCTGAAATATTTTATGGAAGGCAACAATCCTCAAATGCAGTGTGCAAAAGTGCAGAGGAGTTAAAGGAAAATATTTTAATGATAATAAATGACACTGGCTGTGAAAAGGTTAATATAATTGCTCATTCTAAAGGGGGACTAGATTCTAGATATGCTATAAGCTGTTTAGGTCTTGATAAATATGTAGCTTCATTAACAACTATTAGTACTCCTCATAGAGGATGTAAATTCGCAGAATATTTATTGGACAAGCTCCCAGATAAATTTATAAACTTCATTGCAGAAAAATATAATAAGACATACATTAAGTTAGGAGATAAAAATCCAGATTTCTTATCAGGAGTAAAAGACCTTACAGCAAGAAATTGTACTGAGTTTAATAAAAAGGTTTTAGATGCAGATGGAGTATATTATCAAAGTGTTATGTCTAAAATGAGTAATGTATTTAGTGCAAGTTTTCCTTTAAATTTAGGATATATATTGTGTAAACATTTTGATGGAGAAAATGATGGACTAGTTGAAGTTAATTCTGCTAAGTGGGGAAACTTCTTAGGATTATTAACTTCAAAGAAAAGAGGGATATCTCATGGAGATACAATTGATTTAACAAGGACTGATATAGAAGATTTTGATGTTTGTGAGTTTTATGTTAAATTAGTAAGTAAGCTTAAAGATATGGGATTTTAGGAGGAATTTTTATGAATTTATTAAGAGGACAAAGATTTAAATTAGAGCAAGTAGGAGTTAATTCAAAATTAAAATTAGAAGTAGATATGGTTCTTAATAGTAATTTAGAATTAGATATGAGTTGTTTTGGAGTTGATGAAAATGACAATTTATCAGATGATAGATACTTTATTTTTTATAACCAATTATCATCTCCAGAGGGAGCAATAAAGAAGGAAAATAATAAAGATACATTTTATATTGATTTTTCATTATTACCAAAAAACATAAAAAATATAATATTAAGTATATCAATAGATGGAAATGGTAATATTAAAGAAGTAATAAATGAAGGAACAATAAAATTTTCAAATGAAAAAGAAGTAGTAGCAAGTTTCAACTTTAAAGGACAAGAATATACAACAGAAAAGTCTATTGTTCTTTTAGAGATATATTTAAAAGACAATATATGGAGAAGCAATATAATAGCAAGTGGATTTAATGGAGGATTAGGAGATATTTTAAGAAATTATGGTGGAGAAGAAGCAAAGCCAGAAGAAAAGGTAGAACCTGTTATTGTTAATGCTACACCAAAAGAAGTTAAAAAAGAAATTCCTAAAAATGAAGAAACAGAGCAAATTAAAGTTAATAAAAGCTTCTTAGAAAAAAAGAAAAAAGTAGAAACTATAGTGTTAGAAAAAGCACCTCATTTAATTGATTTAACTAAAAAGGTTACTGTTACATTAGAAAAGAAAAATCTTCAAAATGTTATTGCTAAAGTTGTAGTTGTTTTAGACAGGTCAGGTTCTATGTATAGACAATATAGAGAGGGTGATGTCCAAAGAGCTATGAATAAGTTACTACCTATTGCATTAATGTTTGATGACGATGGAGAATTAGATGCATGGGCTTTTGCGCAAAAAAGCATACATTTATCTTCAATAAATTTAGATAATATTAATGATTATTTAATTAATGAAAAAGATGGATGGAATAGATGGGATATTGGTGGAGTTAATAATGAGCCTGTTGTTATGGAAGATATAATTGATATGTATGAAAAGAGTAATGAGCCAGTTTATATTATATTTATAAGTGATGGTGGTATATATAAAAAAGGTCCTATAAAAAAATTATTAATAAAAAGCTCATCAAAGCCAATATTTTGGCAGTTTGTAGGAATTGGTGGAAGTGATTATGGTATATTAGAAGAATTAGATACAATGAAAAAAAGAGTTGTAGATAATGCTGACTTCTTCGCTATAGATAATATTGATGCTTTATCTGACGAAGAATTATATGAAAAATTGCTTAATGAATTTCCAAAATGGTTAAAAGAAGCTAAAGACAAAAATATAATTTAACAGGAGTTTATCTATGCAAAACATATTTACTATGCAAGAAATAGAAAAAGAAAATATCCTATATTTTGATAATATTCAAGAAGGTTTTGAAAAATATGAAAATACAATTATTGAGGGTTCAGAAGAGTTTGTAAATAACATAATAAGAAATTTATATATAAAAAATACACCAGAAAATTCTTTTGCTGATTTTTATTATGGAAGATTAAAAGAAGAGGAAAGGGAAAAAGTAAAGTTAGTTTTAAATGAAAATGAAATTAAAATTATAGAAGATTTAAATTTAGGAAAGGATGAAATTTTTCTTAGATTAAATAATGAAATCCTTGAAATATTATTAAAACTTACAGCTAAGGAAATTTTATTTAGTACCTTTTATTTTACAAAATCTAAGTGTACTATATGGGGAAACTACAATATGAAATATCCTATTTTTTTCAAGAATAATGAAGCTTTTATGGAATTAAAAAAAGAAATTTATATGAAGGAATAATATAAAAGGAGGGTGATAAGGAATGAATAAGTGTCCTATATGTGGAAGAAAACAGTATTTTGAAGGGATATGCTTTAAATGTAGTGCAAAAGAGGAGAGAAAAGAGTATCTATCTTTATCTGATGAAGAAATAAAAATTAAAATTGAAGAAATTATAGAAAATATTGATGATGAAGATTATATTGATATGTTTAAAAAATTATTTTGTTATAGAGGGATAAATACTTCTAAGATAGCAGAAGTTGCATTTAATAATAAAATATTTTTTCCTAAGGAGCTTTATAAAGATGCATCTTCAGAAATAAGGGATAAGCTATTTGAAAAATTGGATGAATCACAAGAAGATAGTGTTTTAGTTGACAATATATTGCTATGTCTTTCTATGATAGGTGATGAGGTTGTATTAAAAAAGTTTTATGAATTTGAAAAAAATCCACCAAAATGGAGAGAAGAATTATATGTTGGTCCATCTGTTTATGCAGAAAGTGGAGGATGGAGCTATGATGAAGATGGAAAAAGGACAAACCTTATTTATGATGAATGTTATGAAATGGTAGAAGATAAAAATTCTAAGGATAGAGCAGTTGTTTTAGGAAAAATAAGTAATGAAAAGTGTCCTCATTGTGAAAGTAGCTATGTAAATATATTGGATATAGATGGTAATGATGAAAGGTTAAAATTTCTTAATCTCAATGGAAGGATAAAAGTAAAGACATGTTTAAGTTGTCTTCCTTATGATGAAGCTATATTTTGTAAATATGAATTAAATGGAGAGAGTGAAGTATTACCATTTGAGCCTTGGAATGATGAAAAAATTGAAGATGAAAATATAAGAAAAGTATTTTTAAAGCCAATAGTTTTGTCTAAAAATAAGATTTTTAAGTATTATGGATGTAATACTGAAGATTTAATTACAATTGGTGGAGAAGGTAATTGGATAAATGATAATATACATTTTAAATGCCCATGCTGTGGAAAAAAGATGAAATATTTTGCACAAATTCAAGGAGCATCAATTGATTTTTATGAAGGTACTATTTATTTTGAAATATGTCAAGAATGTAAAATAGTAGGAACAACTTATCAACAAACATAAAAATAATAAACAAGTTATGATAATATTTTAAAGAAAGGGGTAGCAATATAAACTATTGTTTCCTTTTTCTTATTTAGTATGACAATAATTATTAAAATATTGCAAAAAATACTTTAAAAATTAAAGAAAAAAGTATATAATTTAATTATTAAGAAAAGTAAGAAAATTCTTTTAAATAAGGAGGAATTAGAATGAATAGATTTACATTACCAAGAGATATATACTGGGGCAGAGGTTCCCTTGAATTTTTAAAAACTTTAGATGGAAAAAAAGCAATTCTTGTCCTAGGTGGAGGCTCAATGAAAAAGTTTGGTTTCGTTGATAAAGTTTTAGGCTATTTAAAAGAAGCAGGAATAGAAACTGAATTATTTGAAAATGTTGAACCAGATCCATCAGTTGAAACTGTTATGGCTGGAGCAGAGGCAATGAGAAAATTTGAACCAGATTGGATTATTTCAATGGGTGGAGGTTCTCCTATTGATGCAGCAAAGGCAATGTGGGTATTTTATGAATATCCAGATACAAGCTTTGAAGAAATTATTCAACCATTTTCTTTCCCTAAACTTAGAAAAAAGGCAAAATTTTTAGCTATACCATCAACTTCAGGTACAGCAACAGAAGTAACTGCGTTTTCAGTTATTACAGATAATCAAAAAGGAACAAAATATCCATTAGCAGATTTTAATATAACTCCAGATATTGCAGTAGTTGACCCAGAACTTGCAGAAACAATGCCACCAAAGTTAACTTCTTATACAGGAATGGATGCCTTAACTCATGCTATTGAAGCATATGTATCTACTTTAAATGGACCATTTACAGACCCACTTGCAATTCAAGCAATAGAAATGATTATAAAATATCTTCCAGATTCATTTAATGGAGATAAAAATGCAAGAGAGCAAATGCACTATGCTCAATGTTTAGCAGGAATGGCATTTAGTAATGCACTTTTAGGAATTACACATTCTATGGCACATAAAACAGGTCCAGTTTATAGTACAGGCCATATTCCTCATGGTTGTGCAAATGCAATTTATCTTCCATATGTAATTAAATACAATGCAAAGGAAGAGGTAGCAGAGGAAAGATATGCACAAATTGCTAAGGCAATTAAATTAGAAGGAGCTGATAATAAGGCTCTTGTAGATGCTTTATGTAAGAAGATTCAAGAATTTAATGATAAAATGAATATTCCTAAGACATTAAAAGAATTTGGAATAATTGAAGAAGAATTCTTAGATAAATTAGATAAGGTTTCAGAACTTGCAGTTCAAGATGCATGTACAGGCTCTAATCCAAGAAAGATTGACCCTTCACAAATGGCTCAATTATTAAAGGCTACTTATTATGGAACAGAAGTAGATTTCTAAAACTGAAATATAAAAAATTAATCATTTAATTAAAAAGTGTGAATTATTATTTTGAATTTACTTAAAGAAAGTAGAAAAAGCAAAGTAATAATTTCACACTTTAGTTTATTAAAGAAATAAAAATGGTATAATATATAAAAATAAATTTGAAAGGAGTTTTAGATGCAAGTATTTATAGATGCAGATGCTTGTCCAGTAATTAAACAAGCAGAGGAAATAGCAAAGAAATATAATATAAAGGTGACATTATTATGTGACACAAATCATGTGCTTAATTCAAATTATAGTGAAATTTGCATAATAGGAGCTAGAGCAGATGCAGTGGATTTTGCTCTTGTGAATAAATGTAATAAGGGTGATATTGTAATAACTCAAGATTATGGTGTTGCTGCTATGGCATTAGGAAAAGGAGCCTTTGGAATTAATCAAAATGGAAGATGGTACACTAATAAAAATATTGATAGATTATTAATGGAACGTCATATATCAAAATGTGCAAGAAGAGCTTCAAATAAAAATCATCTTAAAGGTCCAAGAAAAAGGACCAAGGAAGATGATTTAAGATTTTGTGAATCCTTTGAGAAGCTTATTCTTGCTAATTTAAATTAGTATCTTTATTAATTTAAAAATACAAATTCTTTTTCAGTTGAATATTCTTCAGAATAAGAAAAATTTAATTCAGAGAAATTTTTAATTTTTTCAACATTTTCTATTTGATTTTCAGCTAAGTATCTTACCATAAGACCTCTTGCCATTTTTGCCTCTGTAGCTTTTATTTTTATCTTTGAATCTTTTAATGTTCCAAATATACAAGTAATAAATAGGTCTTTAGAAGTAAGATATTTTTCAACAGTCTTGCTATATTCTTTAGAGGCTAAATTTAAAATTATATTATCATTTTTAGTAAGTTCCTTATAAATACTATCTCCCCAAAAGTTATAAAGATTTTTATAGTTATCAAATTTAAGTTTTGCTTGCATTTCAAGACGGTATGGTACAACTCCATCAAAAGGATTTAATATTCCATAAAATCCAGATAATATTCTAAGATGTCTCTTTAAATAGTCAAATTCATTATTGTTAAAAACATTTGGAGCCATGTACTTATATTGAATCCCATTGTAAGAAAGAATAGCAGGTGTTAAATTCTTTTTAAGATTCATATGGGCATATCTTTCAAAATTAAGTAAGGCTATATCATCATTACATGAAAGAAGAAGTTTTAAATCTTCATAGGATAAATTTCTTAAGACTTCATAAAGAATTTGTGTTTTTTCAATAAAACAAGGAGTACTTTCACTTAAAATATCATAATTGCATATTTCCATCTTTTTTGCAGGTGAAATAATAATTTTCATAATTATTTTCCTTGTAAATAATCTAAAACTTCTGTTGCATTGTTTGCTGGCTTAACTTTATCATATACCTTATCAATAATTCCATTTTTTATTATGTAGGTTGTACGAACTACTCCCATGTAAGTTTTTCCATACATTTTCTTTTCATGATAAACATCATAAGCATTTATAGCTTTAAGTTCAGGGTCAGATAAAAGTATAAAAGGAAGTTCTTGTTTTGTAGCAAAATTCATATGAGATTTTACACTATCTTTACTTATTCCTATAACTGGTACATTAAGATTTTTATATTCATCATAGGAATCTCTAAATCCACAAGCTTGCTTTGTACAGCCAGCTGTTGAATCCTTTGGATAAAAATATAGTACTACTGTTTCATATTTTTCAAATATATCTTTTGAAGAAACCTCCTTTCCATATTTATCTAATAAAATAAAATCAGGTGCTTTTATACCAACTTCTAACATAACACAATCATCTCCTAAAAATATTTACTATAAGTATAACATAAATAAAATTAAATTTTTATTACAATATTATATAGATGTTTTAATTTGAAAATTATTGTTAAAATATAAATTTAAGTAAAAAGACAAAGAAGGTATGGTCATGAAAAAAGCTTAATTAGAAATTGATATTCAAAATGATTTTTTAGGAGAAAATAGAAATAAAGATAAGTTCTCATATAAAAATGTGGACCAACTTATTTAAAACATAAACAAAAATGTAGAAAAAAACGTAGAAGAAGGAAATGAAATTA
>JALFQD010000101.1 GCA_022785265.1 Clostridium sp.
AATGCAACAGTTATAAAAAAGCTTCTTAAAGAAGATGCTATAATAGTTGGTAAAACTAACATGGATGAATTTGCTATGGGTTCTTCAACAGAAAACTCAGCATTTAAAACAACTAAAAATCCTTGGGATTTAGAAAGAGTACCTGGTGGTTCTTCAGGTGGTTCTGCAGCTGCTGTTGCTGCTGGTCTTGCACCAATTTCTCTTGGTTCTGATACTGGTGGTTCAATTAGACAACCTGCTTCATTTTGTGGTGTTGTTGGATTTAAACCTACATATGGATTAGTTTCAAGATTTGGACTTATTGCCTTTGGTTCTTCTTTAGACCAAATAGGACCTTTTGCTAAAAATGTTAAAGATGCTGCTTTAACTTTAGAAGTTATACAAGGTGCTGATGATTTAGATTGTACAACTTATAAAGACCCAATAAAAGAAGACTATCTTTCAACTATAGAAGATGGAGTTAAAGGAATGAAAATTGGAGTTCCTAAAGAATTTTTCCAAGAAGGTCTAGATTCAGAAGTTAAAGATGCTATGTTAAAGGCTATGGAAGATTTAAAAGAATTAGGAGCTACTGTAGAAGAAATTTCACTTCCAATAACAGAAGTTGGACTTCCTGCCTACTATATTATATCTTCAGCAGAAGCAAGCTCAAACTTAGCTAGATTTGATGGAATAAGATATGGATATAGAGCAAAAGATTTTGCAGATGTTGATGAACTTATGTTAAAGAGCAGAAGTGAGGCTTTTGGTCCTGAAGTTAAAAGAAGAATTATGCTTGGAACATACGCTTTATCTTCTGGATATTATGATGCATACTATAACAAAGCTCAAAAGCTTAAGAAAAAATTAAAAGAAGAATTTAAGAAAACATTTGATGAATATGACTTAATTTTAAGTCCTACCTCTCCTACTCCATCATTTAAATGTGGAGAAAAATCTTCTGACCCATTATCAATGTACTTAGGAGATATTTATACAATTAACATAAACCTTGCAGGAATACCAGCTATCTCTTTACCATATTCATTTACTAAAGCTGGATTACCTATAGGTCTTCAATTACTAGGACCTCACTTTGGAGAAGAAAAGATATTTAAAGCTGCTTATGCACTAGAACAAAAAGTAAAAATATCTACTCTTGCACCACTTTAGAAAGGAGAATGAACCATGGCTTTTGAAACTATAATCGGACTTGAAATACATGCCGAATTAAAAACAAAAACAAAAATATTCTGTTCCTGCTCTACTGAGTTTGGTAAGGAAGCTAACCACAATACTTGTCCTATTTGCTTAGGAATACCAGGAACACTTCCTGTTTTAAATAAAGAAGTTGTTGCACTAGCTATAAAAGCTGGAACAGCTTTAAACTGTAAAATAAATAAATTAAATAAAATGGATAGAAAAAACTACTTCTATCCAGACCTTCCAAAGGCTTATCAAACATCACAATTTGACCTTCCAATTTGTAGTGGTGGTGGAATTAACATAGAGGTTAATGGAACAAGTAAATTTGTAAGATTAAACAGAATTCATATTGAAGAAGATGCTGGTAAGTTAGTTCATGATGAAGAAAAAGGTGTTTCTTTAATTGACTATAACCGTGTTGGTGTACCTCTAGCAGAAATAGTTACAGAACCAGATATGCGTTCACCAGAAGAAGCAGTTACATTCTTAAAAACATTAAGGTCAATCCTTCAATATGCAGATGTATCTGACTGTAAGATGGAACAAGGTTCTATAAGATGTGACGCTAACATTTCTATAAGAGAAGTTGGTTCTGATAAGTTAAATACTAAGGTTGAAATTAAAAACATAAACTCATTTAAAGAACTTCAAAAAGCTCTTGAAAAAGAACAAAAACGTCAATTAGAGCTTTATACCTATGGTGAAGAATATAAAATAAAACAAGAAACTAGAAGATGGGATAATGGTAAAGGTAAAACTGTTCCTATGAGAAGCAAAGAAGATGCTCATGATTATAGATACTTCCCAGAACCAGACCTAGTTCCAATAATAATAGACCAAAAACAAATTGATGACACAGCAAAAAATATGCCAGAAATGCCAAAAGAAAAGAAGGAAAGATTCCTTAAAGAATATGCTCTTTCAGAAAAAGAAATAGATATAATTCTTGATGATAAAATGCTATCTTCTTTCTATGAAGAAACTGTTGCTTTAGGTGCTAAACCAAAAGCTGTTGCTAACTGGGTTTTAGGAGATTTATTAAGACTATTAAAAGAAGATAATGACACAACTGATGAAGGAGTAACATCTATAAAAATTGCTCCAAAGGCTCTTTGTGAATTACTTCAATTAATAGATAAAGGAACTATAAGTAATACTGCTGGTAAAGAAGTATTTGAAGAAATGTTTAAGACAGGTGCTTCTGCTGAAGAAATAGTTAAAGCTAAAGGATTATCACAAATTAGTGATACTTCAGAACTTGAAAAAATGGTTGATGAAGTTATTGAAGCTAACCCTCAATCTGTTTCAGATTTTGCAGAAGGTAAAAAACAAGCTGCAGGATTTTTAATGGGACAATTAATGAAGGCTTCAAAAGGAAAAGCTAATCCAAAAGTTGTTAAAGAAATCTTAGATAAGAAATTACAAGAAAAGATTAATAACTAATATTTTTTAATGGGGTTGTTGCATCAAGAAATATTAATACAATAATATAGCAGTTTGCTAAGTAACTATTCACTATATATTGTTATGAAATTTCTTTTTGCGACAGTTCTTTTTTTATGTGTAAAGTTTTATTAATGTCAATTCTTTAATAAACTATCCAAAATTTAATATAAATAATATATTCAATTACACAATTTTCTATATAATATTAGAATTTGTTTTTTTAATATATATATGTTAAAATCTCAATAGGAAATTTATTTATAGGAGTACATATTTTATGGCAAAACATTCAAAAAACAAAAAACGTAAAACAATACAAACTGATTTTTTTTCGATTTCAATCATTATTCTAACCATAATGTTATTTTTGCTTTTGGTAGTAATTTACTTTAAAGATAAATCCGAAAATAGTCCTATATTATCAACTTCTACTCTTAACAATAATAAAGAAACTGATACAGTTTCTGCAGAACAAAAAGAACAAAAAGAAGAAAATAGATTTGAAGGATTAACAATGACAAATGAAAATGTTGGTGTACCAGTTTTATATTATCATTCCGTTGACCCATCAGAAGCTAATGAAGTTATAATATCACCTGAAAAACTAAAAGAACAATTAACTTTTATAAAAGATTCAGGTTATACAACACTAACTATAAGTGAATTAAATGATTACATTTTGAATAATACCCCTATTCCAGAAAAAAGCATAGTTATAACTTTTGATGATGGTTATGCTGATAATTACATCAATGCTTTTCCAATTCTTAAAGAATTAGATATAAAAGCTACAATATTTGTTATTTCTAATTTTACTGATAAAGATGGATATTATATGACATCTCAACAAATAAAGGAAATGTCTGATTATGGAATAGATATACAAAGCCATACAGCTTCACATTCACATTTAAATCAACTTACTTATGAAGAACAACTTAGTGAACTTAAAACTTCAAAAGAAAAACTAGAATCAATTATAGGAAAACCTATTATATCTGTTGCTTATCCTTTTGGAGATTATGATGATAACACTATATTAGCATCTGAAGAAGCTGGATATTCATTAGCATTTAATACTAATAAAGGACTTGCAGATAGAGATGATAACCCTCTAAATCTTAATAGAATTTATATTAGTTCTACATATTCTATTGAAGATTTTAAAGAAAAACTTACTAGTACTGATAAATAAAAAATATTCATTTAAAATAAGTTTTATGTTAAAAACTAAAAAAACAATTGTTTAAATTAGCAAATTATCTATATCTTAGAAAATCACATAATTTTTAATATAAAAGATGACCTAAAAAGTCGTCTTTTATTTTTTAAGGTTTCCACTACTTTACTATATTTCAATTCCTTTATCTTAGAATAATTTTCTATCAACAATTATTTTGCTGTTTTACTTTCAGTATTTTCTTCCTTTTTATTTAACATACTTTCATATAAATAATGTTTATTACCATTATTATTTATTAAAGTTTTCACATTATTTTCTACTATATAATCTCCAGTATTTTCCAAAATACCATAATCAAGAGCTTTACCATTTACTGTTATTACTACTCCTTCTGTGGAAATTATTTCATGTTCTTTTGCCTTCTTAATAGATTCTTTTAATACAAAATCTATATTTTTATCTAAAGGATTAATTTCTTTAAGTATTTTTGTTCCAATATTAGAAGGTGAATAAGAATATATCACAGAATTATATTTGTTTATTTCAAACTTTATTGAATATGGAACCTCTATAATTATAGTTGATATTACTTTATTATATTGATTATACATATATATTGATATAAATATTGTTATTAATAATATAGCTGAAAAAGTAGTTTTTATTCTCTTTCCAAGTTTCCTTTCTTTTCCAGACATTATTTCGTCTCCTAATTCAAAACCTTCTTTATTAAAAACATTAAAAAATTCCCCTGAGCTTGTTAATATAATACAACTTTTTCTTCCACACTCCATAACAATTCCTCTATGTTCCTTTTTATTTATTAAATCATTTGATATTTCTTCATCAACATCTTCATTAATCAATACTCTTAAATAATCTTGTATATACTTATAATTAGTACTTTCCATAATCAATATATATGTAATTAAATAGTCTTTCCATCTTTCTAAAAACTTTTTAGAAATCCTCGTTTTTTTAGAAATAAGACCTATATTTAAAGCCTTTTTTTCTTTAAAATAAAATACTATATCATAATCCATTGCCACATAATATGCAATATTTAAAATAAGATTTTTTTCTTTCTGATTAGGTTTATCTATAGCTAAATCTTTTAATAATACTTCATATTCAAAAAGTTCTTTGTTAAAATTAGTAATTTGTTGTTCTCTGGCTTTCTTAGATTTTTGACCCACATCTATAAATCCAGGTTTATTTGAAAATATATACCTATCCTTTTTAAAATCTTCCATAAACTCACCTCACAACCAAACAAATTTCACTTACATTTTTCCTAATAAATTTATATCATATTTTGTATTATATCATATATTTCATTACATATTATATACTAGTAGTAATAATAAAACTTCTTTTCTTTATTTATACCTTAATAATACAAAAAACTTCAATAATGAGCTAATCTCATATATAATAATAACTAAGCGAGGTGATTTTATGAGAATTGGAATGGGATATGATGTTCATAAGCTTGTCCCTAAAAGAAAACTTATATTAGGTGGCGTTGATATTCCTTATGAATTAGGACTTTTAGGACATTCAGACGCTGATGTATTATTACATGCAATAATGGATTCTCTTCTTGGAGCAGCTTCTTTAGGGGATATTGGAAAACATTTTCCTGATACAGATGATAGATTTAAGGGAATATCAAGCATAGAGCTTTTAAAAGAAGTTAGAGAACTTATTTTTGAAAAAGGATATAAAATAGGAAATATTGATGCAACCATAATTGCACAAAAGCCTAAAATGGCTCCACATATACCTTTAATGAGAAAGAATATAGCTTCTGCATTAAATATAGATTTAGAACAAATCAATGTAAAAGCTACAACAGAAGAAGGACTTGGCTTTACAGGAGAAGGAAAAGGAATTTCCTCTCAAAGTATATGTCTTTTAACAAATAAATAAGTAATATTATAGGGTTATCGCACAAGAAAATTTTTTAACAACATATATATAACAAACTACATATTGTATTGATATTTCTTAATGCGACAACCCTATATTAAATATCTTTATATTACTTCTGAAAGATTTTTTTGTAGTATTTCTTTAAATTTCATACCTTCAATTTCATTTTCTGTTGCTGATTTACAAATTGCTCTCCATTCTTCAGATGATACACCTATTTTTTTCTTAAATTCTTCTTCAGTTCCTGTAAGCATTGTAGATTCTTCTACAAATTTTCCTAACTCTTCTGGCGTTTTAAAGATTTTTAAATATAAGAATTCTTTATTATTTCCAAACCAATTTTTATTAAAATTCCTTGCAAATTTAATTAATGCTGATACAATTTTATCTTTAGGTAAATCCCACATTTTCTCTAATTTCTTGTAATCTTCAAGCATTAACTTACCTTCATCTTTTGTTATTTCTTTATTTTTAACTCCATCTTTTACAATTTTTTCTAATGGTAAAGCTGGTACCATTGTTACTATCTTTTTCTTTCCATGAATCCATTTATAGAAAGCTTCTTGTAAAAAAGAATATTGTATGTATCCTAATAATACCTTTTCATCTGGAAAATACGCATATATATTATCAATACCATTACTTTTATTAAAAATAAGAGTATGAATGTAAAGTGATTTCCCTTTTGGTGGATTCTGCATAAACATATGACCCCTGATTGTGTTATTTTGCATGATAATTTTATCCCAATATTTCAAGGAATTGTAATTTTGCCTCACCTTTATCACCTTTCTTTTCTCTTAGATAATTTAATTATATAAGATATTATATACTATTTTCAATATTTTTTACTAACTTTCCACTTTATATTTTCATTTATAAAACTATTTCTTTTGGGCATATTTTCAACACCTTCCAATAACAAATATTTTATTATATAATATAAATATACAATAAGTTACAGGGGGTGTTTGGTTGTTTTTTTGTGAAATTTGCCATGAAAAAGCTGATATTCATCATATTGTTCATAGACATGAAGGTGGATTTGATATAGAAATTAACTATAAATATTTATGTGAAAAGCATCATCGTGGGAAAAATGGTCCTCATCAATGCTTAGAAACAGATATTAAATATAAAATAAAATTACAAAATAAGCTAAAAAAATTACTTTGTAAAAAATATTATAATTTTAAGGAACTTGAGCAAATTCTTAATGCACCTTATAATACTGTAAAAAGAATAACTAAAAATATAAAATTATACAAAGAAGGTTATAAAAGCGAAGATATAATTTTAAGGCTTATGGGTGGTGTTAACTACACTGAAGATATGTTAGATGAAATTAAAATTCAACATTTAAGTAAAGCAATACAAAAATGATATATTTTTTGTATCTTATTAACTATTGACATATTTTTATTAAATAATTATAATAACCTTAATTAATATATTAATACGTTGAAGAGAACAGTAGGTTAAATCTTCATTTTCAGAGAGAGAATATGTAGCTGGAATTATTCTTAAATGAACTTAACTCGAAAACCATCTCTGAGTGGCTCTAATAAAGCCCGTCATTATCACGTTACGATATTTTTCAAGTGACCTAGAATATACTTTTAGGTAATTAGAGTGGAACCACGGAATTTTATACTTCGTCTCTATGTTTTAGAGATGAAGTTTTTTTATTTTTATTTAAATTAAATTTGGAGGTAATAATAATGATAAAGATAACTTTAAAAGATGGCTCTGTAAAAGAATTTGAAGCTGGTGTATCAGTTTTAGACATTGCCAAATCAATTAGTGAAGGCTTAGCTAGAAATGCTTGTTGTGGAATTATAAATAAGAAGGTTGTAGACCTTCGTACTAAGGTAAATGAAGATGTAGACCTTAGCATATGTACTGCTGATTCTCAAGAAGGAATGGATACTATAAGACATAGTATATCTCATGTTCTTGCTTATGCTGTAAAAAGATTATTTCCAGAAGCAAAACTTGCTATTGGTCCTTCAATAGCTAATGGATTCTACTATGATTTTGATGTTGAAAATCCATTTTCTGCTTCTGACTTAGATAAGCTTGAAGATGAAATGAGAAAGATTATAAAAGAAAATCCTTCTATAGAAAGATTTGAACTTCCTAGAGATGAAGCTCTTGAATTAATGAAAGATGAACCTTATAAGGTTGAATTAATAAATGATTTACCTGAAGGAGAAGTAATTTCATTCTATAAAATGGGGGATTTCACAGACCTTTGTGCTGGTCCTCACTTAATGTCTATTAAAAATGTAAAAGCTATTAAATTATTAAAGAGTACTGGTGCTTACTGGAAAGGTAATGAAAATAATAAAATGCTTTCTAGAATATATGGTACAGCATTCTTAAAGAAATCAGAATTAGAAGCTCATCTTGAAGCTTTAGAAGAAGCTAAGAAAAGAGACCATAACAAATTAGGAAGAGAACTTAAAATATTTACAACTGATGAAAATGTAGGTCAAGGACTTCCTCTTCTTATGCCAAAGGGAGCTAAACTATTCCAAATCCTTTCAAGATGGATTGAAGACCTTGAAGAAAGCAGAGGATATGTTTTAACTAAAACTCCTTACATGGCTAAGAGTGATTTATATAAGATATCTGGTCACTGGGACCACTATAAAGATGGAATGTTTGTTTTAGGTGATGA
>JALFQD010000246.1 GCA_022785265.1 Clostridium sp.
TATAAAACAGCATTATTTTCAGGAATAATAATTGGTATATTTACAGCAATAACTACTAAAACAGTGGGAGGGCAAGCTCCTAATATAATAGATAAAGTAATTACTGCAAATGTTGCTTATTTAATGCTATTACCTTTAAGAAATAAAGTAAATAAAAATATACAAGCTGCATTATTACTTGTAGTAGGAACTTTTGTAAGTGGAACAGTTTTCTTAACTTCAATGATGATTTTTGTGGGAATGCCAATGAAAGCAATTCCAACAGGATTGTTAACAGTAGTTTTACCAACAGCTCTTGTAAATGTAATAATAGGAATAATAATATTTAATATAGTAAATCAAGCTATAAAGCAAGTTCATTTAAATATGAATTAAATTTGTATTTCTTTATTTAGAGCAGATTAAATATATTGTTTTGTCATGACTTAGAACTCACAAGGAAGAAGAGCAAAATAATATATTCAATCTGCTTTTTTATATTATTAGAAAATTATATTAGTTGCTAAACTGTGTATAAAGTTTAATAAAAAAATAAGTTTAAGAATTATCTTTATTTTATGTAATGAAACATTTCTGAAGTATCCTCATTAATAGCTTTAAAGGTATATCCATTATCTTTATAATATTTTATTATTTCAGGTAAGGCAATTGTACTGTTTTTATTAATATATCCACAGTGCATTAATAAAATAACTTCATTCTTATCATTATTTTTAGTTGCATTTTTTAATATGTTACATGGGTTTCCATAAGGATTTGCACCATCTGTGCTATCTACATTCCAATCATAAATTTTAAGGTTATTTTCATGAAGAAGGTTCACAAGACTCTCTTTTAGATGATATGTGTTATTATTACTTCCAAAGGGAAAACGAAGAATATTAACTTTTCTTCCTACAACTTCTTCAATTGTCTTTTGAGAATCAAGCATTTCTTTTAAAAAATTGCTATCTGATGAATATAAATTTCCTTTTTCATGGCTCATACTGTGAAGCCCAATGGAATGTCCTTCTTCATCAATTCTTTTTACCAAATCTTCCTGACCTTTAATTTGATTCCCTATAAGAAAGAATGTAGCAGGTACGTTTTCTGATTTTAAAATGTCTAAAACATCTTTAGTAACCTTTCCCCCAGGTCCATCATCAAAGGTTAAATAAATAACTTTTTCACCTTCACAATATGCATTTTTAAAAGGGATGATTGTAATAATGCTTATCATAAAAATAATCTTGATTAAAAAACTATATTTATTTTTCAAACTAGTTACCTCCAATAGTAAAAGTAATAATTTATAAAAGTATTGTTCCCAAAAGCTACTAAAAGTATTCATAATAGAGCAAAGGAACATATTTTTTTAATATTCATATTTTATAAATAGAAGATAACTAAGGAGGTATTTTTGTGGATAATGAAAATGAAAAAAGAGTATATTGTACTAATATGAATGAAAAAGACCCTATTATAGAAAAGTTTATGAAGGAATATTTAAAAGAAAAGGAAGCCAATACATTTAGAGGTGGCAATGATGATGATATCATAGTAAATTTTGATATAACTTATGCTGATGGAGTAGCTAAAAGTTATAGCTGTGGAGCAGAAAGTCCTATATTTGGAGAGGAGGATGATGGCTGTATAGAAAGCAAAATAAATGCAGAAGAGATGAAAAGTCATTTTAGTGAAGCTAAAATAGGGGATGAAATAAATCCTGAAAAAAATGATAAACACATAGATAAAAATATAGAAAATAAGTGTGATGATGGATGGATATGTGAAAAAGAATTAGAAAAAATATATAATATGAGTAATGTACCTAAAGAAGAGCCTAAAAAGATAAAACCAAAAGAAAGAAAAATAACAGGAAATATTATTGTATATGCTACATTTTTAAATAAGTTTGGAAAGAGGATAAAGGGAGTAAAGATGAATCTTTATAAACTAAATGGAATTTCTCCTCAATTAGTACAATCTATTGAAACAGATGAAAATGGTAGAGCTGTTTTTTCTAATGTTCCTAAGGGAAGCTATAGAATTATTGAGCTTATAGATAAGAGATATTTTAAGAAACCAGTATATATAAATTGGAATGAAGTAACAATAGACAATGATAATACAGAGGCAGTTATATATGTTGTAAATAATATAATAAATAAGTTTTAATTTTATTTTTTAAAGATGTCTTAAAATATATTAGACATCTTTTTTTATTCAATAGGAAATTATATATTTTTAAAACTGTTGATAACTTGCTAAGTTAATAATAAAGTTTAATAAAAGAAACAAGTTTAAGAATTTCCTTTCATTTGGTTAGAAAGTATTAATTATTACTTTGCGTTGACTTGGAGCTTGTCGACGGAAAAAGCAAAGTAATAATTAATACTTTTTTATGTTATAATAAAACAAGTAAATTAGTATTGAAAGGAAGATATAACACATGAAAATTAGAGTTAAGTATTTTGAAGGGGCTACTAAGCTTAAGAAAATAGAAAAAGGAAATTGGATAGATGTATATTCAAATAAAGATATATTTGTTGAAGTAGGAGAAAGAGCAATGGTTCCATTAGGCTTTGCATTAGAATTACCTAAAGGGTGGGAAGGACATTTAGCGCCTAGAAGTTCAACATTTAAAACATGGGGAGTAATTCAAACAAATTCAGTAGGAGTAGTAGATGACACATACATAGGAGATAATGACCAATGGCATATGCCAGTTTATTGCCTTCAAGGAAAAGATGAAT
>JALFQD010000249.1 GCA_022785265.1 Clostridium sp.
TTAATGGAATATATAGAATAAAATAATATATTGCATTGTAAAAAGAATGTGATATAATGTTAATAGAATAATTCCTGATGTGTGCGACAAGCTTATTATGTTCAACCTACATTATATATACGGGATTCGCAATATGGTTATAGATGTCGGGCTTTAGTAACTAGAAGAAGGCAGAAGTAATCTGAAGCTTAACCCACCTGCGAGTAGCAGGTTTGGATATATAGGCACCGGCATGTTGGGAAATAATAGCATTCAATTGGGTTGTCATACTAAAAGTAGTGTGACCCCTTTTTTTATATAAAAAAATAAGATTTAATGTGTTATTTATATGTTACAATGTGCTTTTATTATTTTAAAAATAAAGCTATATTAGGTATTATATTACTTAATTACTTACACAACAATATATTTTTTATATTCTTTTCAAATATTTCTTAAAATATCTTGATTACTTCTATTATTTAAACATTTCATATAAATTTTTCTTTGAGTATCTATTTTATCCATTCTTACTATGTTAATGTCATCTTGTTTATGTTTAGTTAATAGATTTATTTTACATATAAAAGGTGTTTTTTGTTATATTTTAAAAAAATATATAGAATTTTTTAAAAATGTAGTTTTAATCTTGATTAGTATATAAAGTAGTTTTATAATAAAATTAAAAAAAGAATTTCTAAATATTTATTTTGGAGGATTAATATGGGATATCAATCACAAGAAAGAAAAAATCAAGAATATAAAAATGATGTACAATTTTTTAAAATACTTATAGATAACATAGCAACTTTGGAAAGTATTTTTAATAAGGAAGAGATGTCATTAGAAGAAAAGATAAAAATCAATTGGAACAAATATATTAAGGATGATAATTACCAGATCGATAATATTCAGAAAGTATTAAAGTCTAGTATTATTGAAAGTTCTAACATAAAAGAATATGAGTTTATTTCCAAAGAAGATATATTTTCTATTAATATTAGAGAACAATATGTACTTTTAGTTTATTTGAAACTTATGGTAATGATTTGGGAAAAATCAGAATGTACAAGGATTTCAGAGGGGAAGGAATATCTTAATTCAATTTTAGATGAGCTAAATTGTAAAGCTTATCTAAAATTAAATGATATTGATTTTCTTAGCAAAAATATAGGCATTATATATAATAGAAAACAAAAAGCACAAATGTTAAAAAATATTTATTTTAATAGAATTCCTATGATTAAGGATAAAATAAAAGAAATTACAATTAATATAGAAAACAAAATTTCATCACAAGAAAATAAAGAGTATAAGGTCGAAAAAGAAGAAGGTAAAGATATTGTTAATGAGAAAAATGTTTTTGAAATTACAGAGAATATATTAAAACTTGTAAATACTCTTAAAAATAAACTTAAAGAGGAAGAAAAACAGAATTTAGAAGGGCTAAGCAGTACTATCAATAAAAAAACAGAAGAAGATTATGATTTATTAAAACAAAAGTACGACATACTTAAATTTGAAAAAGAACAGCTTTTGGAGAAAAAGAATAAGTTAGAAGAGGAAAATCAAAAGCTTGCAAATGATTTGTTTAAGCTTGGTCAAGAAAAGAAACGTGGAGAAGAAACAGCTTATTCAAATGCAGTTTCAGAATTCTTTAAATGTATAAATGGTCCTGAAGATTTATTTCTTGATAAAGTATATTCTTATGTTAATGGCTATGAAGAGTTAAAGGATGAAGATATAAAAAGATTATTTAATAACTTCATTTCTAATATTGGAAACTTTGGAGTGATAAAAAGTCCAGAAAGTGATTTAAATGAAATAATTAAAGTAAATGAAGAAAGTATAGAAAAATATAGGTGCTCAAAAAGCTTAGCAGAAGAAATAATAGATAAAAAGGAAGTTGAAGTAAAAATAAAGTATCCTGTATGGATGTTTATAAACAAAAAATCTAAAGGAACAAAAAATATTTTATTTAATGCAATGATAGATAAGGAGGAATAATTTATGGCTAGAGAAAAAGGTAATATTATTGGAATAGATCTTGGTACTACAAATACAGTTGTTGCAAAAGGACAAAAAAATATTTATGGTTTTGGAGCAAATACAATTGAAATTCCTCAACGTGATGAAACAGGTAATAATGTTGTGTTTAGCAAGAGTTTTCCTTCTGTAGTATATAAAAGGAAGGGAGAAGATATTTTAGAGTCTGGCATTTTTGCCAAGGCTCAAAAAATTAATCAGCCTCTTAGAACAATTTATAATACTAAGAGGTACATGGGTCTTGAACATATATGGAAAATTGATGATATGTCCTTTAAGGCAAGAGATGTTGCAGGAGAAATTTTAAGAGTATGTAAAATACAATCAGAAAAGTCATTTGCAAATAGAAGAATAGATGGAGTAACTATTTCTGTACCAGCTTCTTTTACAAATGACCAAATAAGAGATACAAGGTATGCAGCTCAAAAGGCTGGGTTTTCTGCAGAAGAAATAAAAATAGTTACAGAGCCTACAGCAGCTTTAATTTCTTATATAAATGAGTTATCACTTCAATTAGAAGAGGATAGAGAAATTGATTTTTCAAAATCAAAAAGAATCCTTGTGTTTGATATTGGAGGAGGAACTTGTGATGTGTGTATAATAGATGTAGAACAAAATGGGATAAATATATCTTTAAAGGAGCAAGGAGTCGGAAGATATGAAGAACTTGGAGGAATAGATTTTGATGAAAGGGCAGCAGAGTATTTATTTAATAAATATTTAAATGAAAAGTCTATAAATCCAGAAAAAATGTCAAAGGAAGAAAGAGCAATTATAGAAAATAAGTTGGTTGCCTTTTGTGAAAGAGCTAAGGAAAAATTTTCAAGAGATATAGAGCTTTTTGGAGATGTTATAGATGATAAAAAGCTTAAGTATGAATATATATTTGAAAAGTTTTATGAAGATAAAGATGAAAAATTTTCTATAACAAAGGAAGAATTTGATAAGGCAACTATTTCACTATATTATAGACCAAAAAGAAAAATTAAAGATTCTACAGAACTTGCAAGATATAAAAATATTGAGGATCCAATAATTAAGACTTTAAAGGATTATGATATAGATCCTAAGTCTATAGATTATGTCTTTTTAACAGGAGGAATGTCTCAATATAAAAATATAAAAGAACGTGTAGCAGAAATAATGGAAATAGGTGAAAAAAATATAATAATGGCACCAAATCCAATGGAAGCGTGTGCTATAGGAGCTGCTATTTATCATTATTATTCAATTGATATAGATAAAGTAAAAGAAAAAACAATTTCAGATGATAGTTATGAAGATGAGGAAATTGAATATGAAGAAAATAATTCGACAACAATAATAGACAATCCTATAACTTCAGAAGCAATAATGATTGACTTAGTAAAAGGACTTCCAAGGGTTGTTATTCCAAAGGGAAAATCAGTACCTTGTGAAGGAAAAATTGTAGAGAAGTTTAGAACTTCTAGTCCTTCAGGAATAAAAATAAACATATATGCAGGAGATAATGAATTTGATTCAAAAATGAGAATTCAAAGGGCTTGGAGAGGAAGCTTTGACCCACCAATAAGAATAGGAACTCCTGTTGATATTTATTATAAAATAGATAAATTTAAAGATTTAACATTTAAAATAGTAGTTAATGATGGAATAGACAATCAAGAATTTGAATTGTCATCAGAAACTGATATAAAGTTTACTAATGATTAGGAGGAAGTTTAAATGGAATTTGACAATATTTTTAAAGAAAAATTACAAAAAGCCTTGGAAGAAAATAGTGATTTTACTACTATGGTAAATGAAGAAATAGCTACATCAACAGGGGCTATGCTTACAAATGAAAGTGAAAATAAGCTTTTTATTTGGCAGTTTGATGAAATAGACATAAAATCTCTTGTATCATATTTTGAAAGAATATCTGATGGAGTATTAAATAGAGCAAAATTAAAAAAGGTGAAAACAGAGCTTATATCAATTGGAAAGGATATTGAAAAAAATAATGTGTATCCAGTAGAAGCTATTTTATATGCTTCAAAAATAATAAATAACAGATTAACAGATTTATCTTTAAGAGAATGTTTAGCAGAGGTTATAGAATACTTTTTAAAAGAAAATGAAATAAGAGGGGAAAAAGTATTAAGACATATTTTTAAAAATTGGACATGGACTAATCAACAAAAAATAGCAATTTTAGCTTCAAGAGCATTAAATAATATAGAAATTTTATCCCTTGTATATGATGAATTTCATGATATAAATGAACTTAAATATGAATGCTTTGCAGCACTTTTAAATTCCGGAAATGAAGAAGTGTTAGAAATGCTTTTAAATATGATTTGTAGTTTAAATAATGACTATGAAGTGGACAGACAAATAGGTAAGTTATTTTTGGCAAAATTTGAAGAAAAGTTTTTGTTAAAGGGAGTAGAATTTGTTCAAGAAATAAAAGAGTCAAGATTCAATATTACTTATTTTGGAAGAAAAACTTTAGATAAAATAACAGCAGACATAAGTGAAGTAGAAACAATTAGCAAAGGAAGTGAAATGTCAGATTTTATAAAAGCAGCCAAATCAAGTGTTAATGATAATGAAGATTACTTTATAAGGCATTTTTCTTCAAGTAAAAATAAGAGAAGAAGTATAATAATGTCATTAAGATATGCAGCAGATAAGGATTATGCAGCAGATTTTTTAGTAAGAGAGTATAATGAATTTAAAACAAAGCTTAATAATGAGGAAATAAAAACAACTATATTGACTCTCGCTTTATTAGGAAGTGAACAGGCTATTGAGATAAGTAGAAAATATAAAGAAAAAGCTTTTAAGCCTTACGAATGGGCATCTATGATAATTCTTGGAGATAGCACACCTTTAGATAGGTTGTGTGAAGATTATTTTAATAATGATTATGGATTTTCTAATGATTATAAAAGCATAATAAGAGCTTGTATAAATAGAAATAATAATATAATAGAAAAAATTGAAAGAAAATTTCAGGAACTTATAAAAAAATCTAATGAAACAGAGTTTTGCGAATATTTAAGAATAGCAAAGAATTTTATAAGAGAATACAAAAATGTTTCCATGAGACAGTTTTTAATAAAAATAGCAACTGAAAAGGATAATAGCCAATATTTAAGAATAGTTAAATCTGAAAAAATGCAAGATGCAGTAATAAATTCTATTGGAGAACTTGTGGATGAAGATACAATAAAAATTTATCAAAATACATTATTTACTATAGCTCAAAATCCAGACTTTTCAACAAAAACTAAAGCAAAAGCAAATAGTATATTAAAGGACTATGTAAAACTTGGAGAACTAGATGGATAATGTGAATGAAATAATAGATAACAGTGAAAATCTTAAGTTGATGGATATTATAAAGAATTATAAAAATTATAATCTTTGTATTTTTGAAAAAAGCTTTTTTCTATCATCAGATATAAGTCTTTTACCAATCTTAATTTTTTATTCTTATAAAAATAAAGAGTATTTAAAATGTATTACTTATTGTAAAAAGTATAATAAACAAGATTTTACAATCATATATAATTGTCTTTCTCTTTATGAAAAGGGATACAAAGAAAAAAGTTTTAAATTATTTAATAAATATAAAGAAAAATTTATAGATTTTTTACATTTTGAAATTATAAATGAAGATATAATAAAGCTTTTTATTCTTTTTCTAGATAAAGATTTAAAAAAATATATTAATTTTATAGAAGAAAGTCTTTATAAAAAAATTTATATGGCTTTTATTAAAATAGAATTTGATGAAAATAAAGAGGAAAATTTAAATTTTTTAAAAGAAATAATATATAGTGAAAAAGAAGAAGTAGTAAAAAGATATGCTCTTAAAATTTTAGAAAAGTATATATCAGTTAAAGAAAAAGACAAGTTAAGTTTCCAATGGGAAAAAGAGAATATACAGTTAGATAAGGAAAATATTATATTAAAAAAATTAGATTATTGTGATGAAGAATATAGTATTATATCTTATAAATCATCATATATGATGAATATGCATATTTTAGAATATAGGAATAATGTAATTATAGTAGATTCGGGAGCTGCAATTGATATTGATGGAAATTTAATGACAATAGATGTTGAAGAATTTTTAAGAGAAAATAATATAAGTATAAATTGTATTCAAGGAATACTTGTAACTCATGCTCATTTAGACCATTATGGTAGCTTGGAGAATTTTAATAAATATGGAATAAAAATATTTATGACAGAAGAAACAAGAGCTTTAATAAAAATAACAAATAAAGAATTTAATATTAAAAATATAAATATAATATATCCACAAGAAGAATTTCAACTTGGAAGATTTCAAATAGTTCCATATATTAATGGACATATTTTAGGTTCTGTAGCTTATAGTATAAAGGCGGGAAATAAGAAAATAATGTTTACAGGGGATTTTTGCTTAAACAATCAGTGGACAATTAAAGGTATGAGCTTAAAAGACAAGAGAAATGTAGATATATTAGTTATGGAAACAACCTATGGCAATAAAAGTTTTAGTTTAACCTATAATGATAAAATGGAAAGTATAAAAGAAATAGTAAAGACATCATTAAAATATGGAATACAAATTATAATACCAGCCTTTGCCATTGGAAGAGCTCAAGAATTAGCAAAGATTTTAGAAGAATTAAGTGAAGAATATAAAATATTAATAGATGGAAGTGCGGCAGAAATAACAAAATACTACATAAAAAATACAGAATTATCTTTAAATAAAAATATAGAAATAGGAAGCATTAATAGTATTTCAGAAAATCTAAGATATTTTGACATAATAATAGCAAGTTCAGGAATATTAAATAAAGGAAGTAAATCAGAGCAGTATTTAAAAGAAATAAGAAAAAATTTAGAAACAAATTATACAGTATTAAAGGTAGGATATGTTCCAGGATATAATGAAGAATTAAGAAATTTAAAGTTTTATGATGGAATAAACATAAATCTTTTTGAAATTGGAATATCAGCTCATGGAACATATAATCAGCTTATAGAAACTATTAATGAAATAAAACCTAAAGTATTAGTTCAAGTACATGGAGAAGGAATAGTTTAAAATTGTATACTTTTTTAAAGTTTAAAATTTTAATATAATAATTTTATTAATTTTAGGTTATTGAATAACTAATTTTTACAAATAATTGCCCAAGAAAATATTCTTAGAAATTATAGATTTCAAAGATATTTTCTACTTTTTATTCTTTGTTGTTTTTTAATTTTTACAATTTTTGTTTATTCAATAACCTAATATAGTTATACAATGTGGAAATAAATATTGATAATATAAGAAAATATATGTAAAATAAATTTAAATAGATATATTAAGGAGCAGTTTTAGATGGGTTTAAAAGAAAAAATAAATTCAATGAAAATAGAAGAGGTAACTAACAGTTACAAATAAATTATAAAAAGTTATAAATTGGTGTTGACTTTTATAATTTAGAAAATTGTTGACAGCCTCCCATATTCGTAAAGAGTATGGAGTGATGTATTAATTTATACATTCAAAATCCATTGAATTGCTGGAAACTCGTAAAGACACATTAACTACAACGTAAGTATGAAATATAACTAAGCGTGAATG
>JALFQD010000255.1 GCA_022785265.1 Clostridium sp.
TCAATATAAATTTTATTATGTACATATGAGCATTTGCTCATTTATGAATTTAATTATATCCTTTTATCCATTTTTGTCAATAATAAATTTTACTGTTATTTATTAAAAAAGGTTTAATTATTATTTTGCTTTTTCCGTCGACAGGCTCCAAGTCAACGCAAAATAATAATTAAACCTTTCTAACTAAATGAAAGGAAATTCTTAAACTTGTTTCTTTTATTAAGCTTTATTATTAACTTAGCAAGTTAGCCACAGTTTTCAAAATATATAATTTCCTGATAGTATAAAATAAATTAGCCTCTATACTTATGATAGCATAGAGGCTAAATTAACTTTTTAGAAAAAATACTTTACTTTTTTAAAATTTTGATTGTTTTTAACATTTATAAACTAATAGCTATTTTTTAAATAAATTCAAGAATTTTTGCCACATTGTTAAATTTTCTTTTTTATCTTCTGTTTCTTCATTTACTTCTTTTTTCTCAATAGATTCTGATTTTATTACAAACTGAACAGAGTTAACATTTGTATTTTTATCTGAAACAAATGAAACAACTTTATAATCTGTACCAGTAAACTCATTTAGCATATTATCTATTTCATTATTTACTTCATCATTTAGATTGCTTGTTTTACTTGAAAACTCTCCTGTTCCTTTAACTAAATCATTAGTTCCATTATATAAAGAAGAGGTACCATTTACTAAGTTAATTGCTCCATCAAGTATTTTGCTATATCCTTGTGTAATACTATTAACGCCTTTTGTATAATCTTCTATTCCATTATCTAAAGTATCATAATTTTCAACTAGAGTATCTATTCCAGATTTTAATTCATTCATACTACTAGCAAGATTTCCAAGTGATGATACTAAATTTTGAATACTTGAATTAAATTGTGTATAGCTAGTTTGAAGTGCAAGTGCTCCTGTCATTAAATTTCCACTTTTACTATCTAAAGCTCCATCTATACCACTTATTAAAGAATTACTTCCTTGTATATAAGCTATATCTCCTTTTAACAAACTTTCTATTGATATAAGTTTACCAGCATTTGTTATATAATTTATAACTGCATCTTCTTCTCCTGAAGTATATTTTTTGTAAAGAGCTAGTGCTTCTGAATCTTGAGATTTTACCAATTCTCCTAAGCTTTGCAAAACACCTTCCTGTCCACCCGAAACATATGCATTATATAATTTTCTTTGAGTATCTGTAATTCCAAGTGCTGAAATAGCTTGATTGTTTTTATCTATAAAATCATTTATGTCAGTGATTCCCCCTTTATTAAGAGCTGAATAATAACTATCAATAGAGCCATCCATTGTCTTAAGTCCACCTACAAGACTATCTATTCCTGTTTTTATTTGAGAAGAAGCACTACTTAGTTTTGAAAGCTCATCAGCTGACATATTTACATTTTTTAATGAAGATTGAATTGTATTTAGTGCACTTTTTACTTGTGATGAACCACTAATTAAAGATGAAGATTTTTCATTTAAAGTCTTTAGTCCATTATTAATTTCATTTATCCCATAATTTAATTTCTTTGTTCCATTATCTAAAGTACCAGCTCCATCATTTAATTTATTTGCTCCATCATCTAAATCACTAATTGCATTATTTAATTCTGTAATTTTATCTGAAAGTTTGCTTGTATCAATATTATCTAAACTTATTCCAAGATTTAATCTTACTCCATTTATAGCTATACTTTCCATTTCAAAATCATTAACATCTGCACTTATTACAATGTCTTTCTCAGTTCCAGGCATAATAGTATAGGTAAGCTGTTTTACACCACCAACATTTGCTACAGTCGCTCCATCACTCAATATATTTTTACACTTTTCTCCATCAAGCTGTACTACTGTTTGAAGAGCATAATTATCAAAAAAGCCTTCTTTTGCACTATCATTTTTGGTTATTTTTATTTCCATTTTAAGAGCTCCACTCTTTCCTGCTATATCTTTAGGAGAATATTCCTTTCCATCAAGTTTATAGCTAATATCTACTTTCCATGGAATTTGTACATTTTCCATTATTCCTTCATAATACAATTTATCAGCACTATTATTTATAGTTACCTTTCCAGAAGAAAAATTAATTTTATCATCTGTATTCATATTTTTTACTTCACTATAATCACCATAGTCAATAATATTACTATCTGTAAATATATTAACTGCATATGTTTTTTCAATCTCTCCCTCTCCATCTAAATTAACATAAATAACTTCTTCTTTAGGAGTTGTTTTTTCTTCTGCTTGAACATTTATAGTATTAATTGTTGTACCTAAAACAGTTGCTAAAAGCATTAAAGATGCTATTTTCTTTCTATTTTCCTTCATATTATCTAACCTCTTTCATTTTATTAATTGTTAAATTAACTTTATTTTCTTTATTAACTTTCAAATTATCTTTGTTTAAAAATTTTAATCCAAGACTTGTCTTTTGTATTAGCTTATCTAGGCTGTATAAAAGTCCTGGAACTACAAATATTACAATTATCAAAGAACATAATGTCCCTTTTCCAAGTAAATATCCAAGCTGTGATAAAACTCCATGAGTTGTCATTCCTCCTAAAAGAAATCCCATTACTGTCATAACTGTTCCAGAAGTTAATATAGATACCATAACTGCAGATATTGTTTTCTTTATTGAAGTTTTCTTATCAAACTCTGTTCTAAATTCCATATATCTATCTGTCATTAAAATTGCATAATCAACTGTTGCTCCAAGCTGTATTGAACTTATTATTAAATATGCAATATAAAATATTGGTGAATCCATATAATATGGTATAGATAAGTTAAACCATATAGCTGTTTCTATTGCTATAACAAGTATTATTGGTATTGAAATAGACTTCATTGATAAAAGAAGTACCAAAAATATTGAGCCAATTGCTATAAAATTAACCTTTAGTGTATCATCAGTTACTGTTTCCATAAGGTCATATGTGCTTACTGATTCTCCTGCTAGATAGTATTTATCAGGATAGTATTTTTCTGCTGTCTTTCGTATTTTTTCTACAACATCAAATGCCTCTTCCCCTTCATAATCTGTTTTTATATTAAGAACCATTCTACTATAATTATCACTTATTAATTTTGATAACACCTCTTCATTTAAGTATTCTGTTGGAACCTCAGCCCCTGCCTTATCTACATAAGAAATAATTGAACTTACTTGTGGTATTTGTTTTAAAGTATCTGATAATTCTTTTTCAGTAGAAAAATCACCTTTTGGAACCATCAATACATAGTTATTTGATTTTCCAAAAGTAGCTTCAATCTTTTCTGTATCTTGTCCTAGTTTTGTCTCACTTCCAAATATCTTAGAAGAACCATAATAATAACTATTATTAATAGAGCCTAAATAACAAGGAATTATTATAACTGCAAAGATTATTGTAAAAGGAATCATAAACTTGCTCACTACTTTTGCAAAGCCATTAAATTTAGGCATAAAACTTTTATGTGCAGTTTTTTCAATTAATTTATTACTATATAAAATTAATCCAGGTGAAAGAATGAATACTGTTATAAGACTTAATGCAATTCCCTTTGCAAGTGCAAGTCCAAGGTCTGCTCCAATCCTAAATCTCATTACTATTAAAGCTAAAAATCCTATTACTGTTGTTAATCCACTTGAAAAAATTGAACCTGTAGATTTGCAAAGGGCTTGAACCATTGCTTCTTCAGGATTTTGTTCTTCTTTTCTTATTTCCTTATATCTATGTAATAAAAATACTGAATAATCTAGTGAAACTGCTAGTTGCAATATATTTCCTGCTGCATTTGTAACAAATGAAATTTCTCCAAATATAATATTTGAACCAGCATTTAATACTATTGCAAGTCCAATAGAAGCTAATAAAATAATAGGTTCAAACCATGATGTAGTAGTAAGTAAAAGAACTAATAAAGTAAATGGTACTGCAATCATTACAATCCTTTTAATTTCAGTTGTGGTACTTTCTGTTGCAATTACTTGGTCTACTGCAGAACCAGTCATAGAATTATCTTCTCCTATTAATTCACGAATTGAATTAACTGCCTCAATTTCCTTATCTTCTTCAATAGTTACTGTAAATAAAGCATTATTATCTTTATAATAATCTTCAACAGTTTTTGTATCTTGTACCTCAATTGGCATTGTTAAATCTACTTGGTCATCAAGCCATATTACATCTGATACTCCATCAATAGAAGATATTTTGTCTTTTAACTTTAATGCCTCTGGAATTGAGATATTTGAAATCATTACCCTTGCATTAGGTATACCACTTCCAAATTCTTCTTCCATAACATCAAGAGATATTGTTGAGGCTGTATCTTCTGGTAAGTAAGAATTCATATCATAATTTACTCCAACAAATTGTTTGCAAAATCCAGCAATTAATGTACATAAAAAGAAAATGAGAATAATAACTTTTTTATGTTTTACAACACCTCTAAAAAACTTTTCTTTAAAATTCATTTTCAGAACTTCCTTTCTAAAATATTTTTGATTTTTGAACATACTGTTGATTTTTGAATTTAATTTGATTATAGTTATTATATAGATATAAGGCAATAATCAATTTTTTTATATTTGTTTTTAAATATACTTAATTTTTAACATTAGTTTATTTATGAACATTTATTTATCAAAGTGTTAATAAATTATTGTCCCAATAAGTTAAAAATAACTTAACAAATGCTATAATTTTTTATAATATAAATTTAAGTATGTAAATATGTACACAATATATAAAGAGGGGATTTTTAATATGAAAAATAAAACAACTGATAGACGTATAAGAAAAACAAAAAATGCAATTAAAAATGGTTTAGCAGAACTTTTATTAGAAAAAAGTATAGGTGATATTTCTGTACGTGAATTAACTGAAAAAGTGGATTTAAATCGTGGAACATTTTATCTTCACTATAAAGACATTTTTGACTTAGTTGAGCAAATAGAAACAGAAATGTTTGAAGAATTACAATACATAATTGATTCTCATCCTGCAAAAGAAATGAATGGTGAACCTCTTCCTTTATTAGAAGATATATTTAATTTTTTAAAGGAAAATTCAATTATGGCTACTGCTCTAATAAGCAAAAATGGTGATATTGCCTTTGTTAATAAATTAAAATATTTAATTAAGGAAAAATGCTTTTGTGACTGGGAAATTTTCTACAATAAAAACAAAAATGATGATATTTTTAATTATTTTTATAACTATCTTGTATCTGGATGTATTGGACTTTTTGAAACATGGCTTAATAATGGACTTAAAGAAACGCCAAATGAAATGGCTATTATAGCTCAAGATTTTATGTTAAATGGAATTAAAGCAATAAAATAGAGAAATTTCCTAACCCTATTTATTTTATTATTAAGCTTAACAAGTTATTCTTAGTTTAAGAACTAATATAATTTCCTAATAATAAAAAAACACCTTAATGATTATGCTTTTTACCATAACCATTAAGGTGTTTTACTTAATATAATAACATTCTTCACTACATTTATCATTTGTAAATATTATACTTTTTATTTTTTCTTGATAACTCATGCTAGTTGGAAGTTCATCTAATAAATCTATCGCTTTCTTTAAATTTTTTACATCTCTTTTCATGAAATCAATAGAATTTCCTCTTCCAACTATCTTTAAATGGGTAATCCCTGCATCTTTAAGTTTTTTTAATGCACAAAGTCCACAACCAGTTCTTCCAAATAAATAGCCATCTTCTTCATATTCCTTATATATAAAATTATCTTCTTCTATATCACCATAATAATTTTTAATTTTTTTATCGACATCTTTAAAATCATTAGATTTTTCACTTATTTTCCCTAAAATATAAGGCATTTTGCATAAATGACTAAGTTCATCACAATGAAGAGAATTACAAAAAGCTCCAGTATAATGACATTTTTCATTTAATATAAAAGCTTCATATTCCATTTTTCTTTTATTATTTGCTATACATGATTTCATATCTGATATAGAATTTTTCCTATGGAAAATATATCTATTTATATTACTAAACTGATTAAAAAAATCTATGGAAAGACTGTTAACTTCGGCACATTCTCCACTTAAATGTATATTGCATTTTATATTTTTTTCTTCTAGATATAAAATAAGTGCTATATCTGCAATAATAAAATCAGTAAAGCCAATATCTATAAGTTCACTTATAAGTTTAGCTATCATCTCATACTGCTCTTCTAAATAATATAAATAGTTAAATGTTATATTTACTTTAACCTTATATTTATCTTCCATTTTCTTGAGTATTTTCATATCTTCTAAAGAACCTATATTAACATTGTAATATAGCACTTCTCTTCTATTTAAAGGAAACAAAGTGCCATACTTTTTATTCCATTCATATGGTACATATCCACAAAATACTTCATCTGCTCCTGCTTTAGCTAAAGCTATATAATCATCAATACTTCCAAGCCCTGCTACTATTTTCAAAAAGATTTTCTCCTTTCAGCAACATATTTTGTTATCTTATTTGCTTCAATAAGAAAATTTATACGAATTTTTCAATAAAAATTTTCTTATAATTCTATAATAATTCTTATAAATTCATTTATTTTCTTATAAATTCTATAAATATTCTTATAAAATCATTATTTTTCTTATAATTTTGTTTATCTTTCTTATAAATTCTAATAAAATATTATATTTTTCTTATAAATTCTAATAAAATTGTTTTATTTTCTTATAAAATTATTGATTAATAGAAATCTATAAAAAATTCAAAACTAATCTATTTATATTATTATTTATATAGTATTCTAGTATCTCTTTGTCTTTTAGAAGTGTATCATCAAAAGCAAAAAGTGAATTATATTTTCCAATCATTTTTAAATGCTTTGGATATAAAAATACATAATCTCTACAATATTTAGGGCAAGACTTTACTAACTTTTGATTACCTCTATTCATTGTTGTACACATAGCATATAGTGGACAATACTGAGAAGAATTTGTCATATAAAATGGGAAATGCAAACTATGTTTTCCTTCAGGTATAACTATTTTATAATTGCAACTTTCATATTCATATCTTTCAATATTATTATCCTTTAAAAATTCTCTAAACTTTTTGTTATTTAAACTGTTTAATGATAAGAGTTCTTTGTTTTTCTCATATCCATTTTTATAAATATACCTTGGGTCTTTTTTTCTTTTATTAAGTAAAGTTCCTAAACATAGTGTAAAATAAAATTCTTTTCTTTTAAGAAGCTCTAACATGCCCCAATCATTTACAACAATTTCAATTTTGAAATTATTAATCTTGCACCAATCATAAACCTTTTCTATAATATCTTTAGTTTTTTGAATGTAACTTTCTCTTATATATGTAAAGCATAATGTCACATTAAATGATTCTTCTTTAGCCTTTTCTAGCATTTTAATTAAATCCTGTAAGCTAGGAAATAGATTATGGCAGAACTCATTTCCAATATAAAGTCTTTCTATATTTTTCTTAAAAAGCATATGATTCTCTAAAAAGTTCTTTTTAAAATAGTATTCTTTAAAACTTTCTTTATCATTATCAATATATTTTTCATACAAATCATCATTATCTAAAGTTATTGCCATTTCTATTGAATTTAATACATCCATATTAAAATTTTTATAATTTAAATTAGAAATCCATTCTTTTTTCTGAGTATTATA
>JALFQD010000344.1 GCA_022785265.1 Clostridium sp.
ATTCTCTAAGTTTTCTTATTGAATCTATTCCTTCTGAGATGGCTAGTCCTATTAAATAAGCTGCAACTACTGTACCAAATATTGCTATAAGGGGTGCTGCAACGCTTAATTCTAATAATTCAGAAATACCTTGTGCTACAGATATTGTTACTATAGATGTTATTGATGATACTGCTACTAACCAAGAAACACTATCTTTTGTGAAAATTTCAGCAATATTATTTTTCCATTCCCCTTCTAAAACAATTTCTGAAACATCTTCATTTATTGCTTTTAATAATTGTTTTTCATTATTAACTATATTCATAAATGTGCACTTCCTTATTCATTATTAAAATAAAAATTTACTTCTATTTTATTCTCTATTTTAAATAATTTCAACAATTATTTTTGTTTTTTTATTTTTATTAAATTTTTCCTCGAAATACTTTATTTTCTTAAATTCCATATTGTTATTTTATCTAAAATTGAAATTAGCAAATTATTCTTAAATAAATCAAAAAAACATAATATAACTATATTTTTTCTCTTTTGTTTTGATATCTTCAAGACAAATAAATAGTATATTCAAATTTATCTAATTATAAAGGGAAGAAAATTTTTAAATAGTAACAGAGATAAATTAAAAAACAGAGTGTAACGTTTTCATATATTTTTGTAATAAATTTTAATTTTTAATTATATTGTCATATTATAATAACATTTGTATAATAGATTTAGGTATTTATTATATTAATTATTTTTATTATACTGGAGGATAAAATTTTATGGATTCACAAAAAAAGAAAATCACAATAATAATATCCAGTATAGCAATTTTTCTGCTAATGGTGGCAGCAGTTGCTTTATTCTGGATTTTTTCAAAAAAATCAAAAGAACCATTTAATTTTGAGCAAGCCTTTAGCAATATTAATGTTAAAAGCATGATTGTTAATGAGCTAGATAAACAGCTTTCTTCTAAATTAGATGATTATAAGCTTACTTTAGAAGAAAAGGATGGGAAAACTGAAGAATTAGCTGGAGAAAGCTTTGCATTAAAGTATTATCTAAGTGATGAAACAAAAAATTTAGATAATATTGATGATCCTAACTTATGGATTTTTTCAATTTTAAATCCTAAAGACTCTAAAGAAGGTGCTGGAATATCTTTTAATGAGGATTTATTAAGGAATAACATAAATAATCTTTCTTGTTTTCAAAATGTTATAGAGCCTAAAAATCCTTC
Source organism: Clostridium sp. (assembly GCA_022785265.1). GTDB lineage: Bacteria > Bacillota > Clostridia > Clostridiales > Clostridiaceae > Clostridium. Next base: position 1,226 of record JALFQD010000344.1, read on the forward strand.
TATTGAATATAAAGATGGTTCTTATGTTCTTGTAGATGGTGTCATAGGAAACAAAGTAGATAGTAATCTTTTATATGATTCTATTGTCAATGCTTTTACTCAAGGGGAAACTAAAATTAATTTGGAAAGTCTTGGATGTTACATAGTTCCTAAATACACTTCTGATTCTCAAGAAGTAACAAATGCTTTAAATGAGCTTAACACATATAGTAAGCGCTCTGTTACATATACCATTGGAAGCAATCAAGAATCTTTAGATAGTGCTACTATAAACTCTTGGCTTAGAGTTGATGATGATTTTAATGTTACATTTAATTATGATGATGTTTATGGATTTGTTAATTCTCTTGCTTCTAAATATACTACTGTTGGAAAGACAAGGAATTTTCCATCATCTTCTGGTGGTACAGTACAAGTTAGTGGAGGAGTTTATGGCTGGAAAGTTGATACCTCTGGAGAAGTTGAAAGTTTAATTTCTGCTATAAAAAATGGTACTTCTTCTAAGGAACTTACATTTTCTCAGAAGGGAGCTTCTTTCTCAGGTGATAATGATATAGGAAATTCTTATGTGGAAATAGATTTGGGTAGACAACATCTATGGCTTTATATAAATGGAACACTTATTATGGATACTAATGTAATTTCAGGTAATGTAAGCAAAAATTACACAACACCTCCTGGAGTATATAGCTTATACTATAAACAAAGAGACCAAATTTTAAGAGGAGCAGATTATGCAACTCCTGTTTCATTTTGGATGCCTTTTAATGGAGGAATAGGTCTTCATGATGCAAATTGGCGAACAGCAGAGGAACTTGCAAATCCTAAAACCTATTTAACTGCTGGTTCTCATGGATGTGTTAATATGACCTATGATGCAGCAAAAAAAATTTATGATAATGTATGGGCTGGAATTCCTATAGTTTGTTATTATTAATAAAAGCTAAATCTTAGGTTCATTACGTTATTCAGCTACTTTGAATGGCAAGTTTTAAGTTACTGCTTAATAAAGCCTAAGATTGTAACAAATATATTAATATAAAATCTCATGCATAAATTAAAAAATCTGCTGCAAAACTAATTCTAAAAGTTTTGTAGCAGATTTTTAATTTATAAAAGTATTATTATTTTAATTCGTAAGCTGTATCTTGAGATGGATAAAGAATAAGTTTATTTGAAGTATCATTTACTGCAACTTCTACTTTTCCATCACTTCCTACCCATATGTAAAAATTACTACCAACTGGTACATTTGATATTGTTTTTGATTTTGTCTTTGGAATTTTTTGTACAAAATCTTGTACTTCTTTTTTTACACTTCCTAAAGATGCTGAAGTTCCATCTAATTTTACCCATGTATCATAATCAGTTTTAATTTTATCAGCTGATGATGCTTCTAATGCTGCTTCTGCTATTTCTCTTGCATTTGATATATCTGTTGTTTTGTTAGTATTTTCTTTAATAACCCCAAGTTTTGGAAGTAACAATGCAGCTAATATAGCAATAATTGCTATTACAATTATAAGCTCAATAAGAGTAAATCCTTCTTTCTTTTCCCCTAATCTTTTAAACATTAAAAAAAATCCCCCTTTTTTGTTATCCTTTAATTAAATTATATAATTAAATCATTTAGTGGTCAATTTTTTTAGATATTTTTTTATTTTTATTTTATTATTTGTTTTATTTATTACTTTTTTTTCATGTAATGTTATTTAAAGTATTAAAATATATTTAAATTATATTCATTTTCTTTTAAATTTTCTCTAGTATATTTTTTACTTAATTTTTCTAATCCTTTCTCTACAGTTTCATCTGATATAAGCTTTAATCCATAATATTCATAATCATAATCTTTCATTTTTTCTAAGGATTTTAAATCTATAAATTCTATTACTCCTTTTTCCTTTTTCATTTTATTTATGATGAAACAAGACATTTGTTTATCATCTTTTTTTAAAGCATTTTCTGGAATGGTTATTATTTTTTCAATTATATCTGATTTTACTAAGGCTTCTCTTATAGCTTTATTTTCTCCTCCATCACTTAATAAATGTTCAGGTAAAAATACCATTGCCCTTCCATTATCTGTAAGAGTTGAAATAACATGGTCTAGGTATATCCAGTCTAGAGATTTAAAGTTTCCTACTTTAGTGTAATTAAATCTTTGAAATTTATCTTCCCTTAAGCTTTCTATAGAATAATTACTTTTTACTGGTGGAATAGTTATTATATAATCAAATTTTCTAAGTTCTCCATTCTTTTTTTCTAATGGATTTGTTATTGAATCTTTAAGATATATGCTCATATACTCTTCATCACTAGATATTAAAAAATAGTCCATAAGCTTATATAATTTTCTATATTCCTCATTAGTTTCACAGCCTACAAAATTAAAATCCTCATTCTCTGCATATGCAGGATATAAAGATAAAAGACCTTTATCCATAAATGGGTCATTATAAGTATCTTCATCCTTCATGTCAAAAATTTTATGGAAAAATTCTAATTTATCAACTTCTATATTTTCTTCCTTTTGGTCTTCTCCATAATTTAAGGCAATAATCTTATTAAATAAATTTAATCCATATTTTTCTTCATTATCATAAAAGTTTATTAATTTCTTATAATCTTCATTATCCATTTTTCCTACAATATCCATAACCTCTTGGTCAAGGAAAAAATTAAGACCTGTTATTTGTTGAGATTTTATAAGCCTTTTTATCATCTCTCCTTTAGAGATATAAAGTCTTTCCATTACACTTTTTTGATATTCTTCATCTTCATATTCATCTATTACAATAAGAGTTCCTAAAATACATGCTGTAATCTTAGTTGTAAGGAAAATATTATTCTCTTTTGAATATTTTTTCAAAATTTCTTTAACTTCTTTATACATAAAAATCCCTCCCTTAAACTATAAATATATGTTAATCCTTCCAATAAATATTATCAAGTCCCATTATTAATCTAAACAATTTCTTTATTAGCATAGTTAATACATTATTTTTCTCTTATACCCTATTATCTCTAAGTCAAGACTCTTCTTCTCTGTTCTAACTAAAAAAAATTGTTACATAAAGAACATTCATTACAATATATAGTATTATAATATTTTAACTTTATTAAACTACCATATATAAATATTTCTTAATGTAACAATTTCACTTTTATATTTTAGATAATTTTACTATTTTCTAAGTTATAAAGAACTTACAAAAATAAATTAACTACTTTTTTATTTACATTTATTTTTTGAAGGACAATTCTCACATCCACAGCTACAGAACTTTCCTTTTTTTATATCTTTTACTTTCTTATATATAACATATCCTGTATAGGACACTATAAGAACTATCAATATTATTTTTATAATCATTTTTACCACTTCCTATTATTAAGCAATTTATAAAAGTGTACTTTTTTTTAATAAGCTTAACTTCTTCTATTATAAAATAAAATTATATAAACTAAATTT
>JALFQD010000366.1 GCA_022785265.1 Clostridium sp.
TTATTTTTTGATATATTTTTTCTAAAATAAAGTTTTTATACTTTAATTGATGATAAGCCTTTAAAGCTACAATAAAAAGCCAAATTCCTATAAACATAAATAATACCATAAATACAATCCCAACAATACAAGTTGCAGCATATAATATTGACATTAAAAAAACCTCCATAAAAATATACTGATATTATATCACAAATAAATAAAAAAATGATTAGAGTTAGTAAAAGGTGGATATAATTTTAATATTAAACTGTATGGAGGGTGATAAAATTGAAAAAAAGCATTATCTCTATAATAATAATTGGTTTAATAGTAACATTATTAACATTTTTTATAGATATTGAAAAAGAAGAGGATAAACCTAATAATGAAGGAATAGTATATTCAGTAGATAATATACCTAAAAACTTAAAAAAAATCACAGAGTTAAATAAAAGGGATGAAGATATTATATGTGCAACTAGTATTGCCTTATTAGAAAAAGATGAAGAAGGAAATATAATTCCAGCATTATCAGAAAATACAGAGGTATCAGAAGACGGAATAGAGTATAGATTTCACATAAGTAATAATAAATATTGGAGTGATGGGAAAAAAATAAATTCAGATGATGTAATAGCTTTCTTAAAGGAATTAATGTTAGAAGAAGATACTGATAATATATTAGCATTATTAGATACATATGGGGCTATAAATTATAGAAATGGAACTGGAAATTTTGAAGAAACAGTAGCAATTACAAAAGAAGATAACATAGTTAAAATTAGATTAAATAAAAAAAATGAAAATTTTTTAGAAGAATTAACAAAACCTCAGTATAGGATAAGAAAAAATTTATCCCAGTGGGAAAACATCCAAAAAAATTATGAAAACATAATATATTCAGGGGATTATTCAATAGCCTATGTGAATAATGATATGATTATATTAAATGGGGATAAGGAAGATATAACATTTATAAAAGATGAAAATAAAGAATTAGCTATGGCATATTTTGAAGTAAATGATAGAGATATTATATTAGACCCTCCTAAAAATCAGCTTACAAGATTAGAAAAAGAAGGAAGGCTCATAACCATACCTCAAGATAAAGGAATATATATGTGTATAAATGATAATTTAGATTTAAACCAAAGAAAAATGATATATAGAGAAATATGTAAGGGAGTTTCAAATTTTCAAGAAAAAAATCCATCAAGAATAGAAACATCAGAAGGAAGTTATTTTAGATATAAAGCTAATGACTTAACAAAGCTTCAAACAAGAAAAGTAAATACAAATAGTAATGAAGATGTTAGTATACCAGAAGTGATAACTTTATTAGCAGAAGATAATGAAGACAATAGAAGTCTTGGAAAAAGTCTTAAAGAATTTTTAAAAAACAATTTGTCAATAGACTTAAGATGTTCCTTTGTAAAAAATAGTGAATTTCAAGATTTAGAACTTCAAAAGCGATATGATTTAATAATGGTATCAAGTGAATATGATATGAATAATTTAAGTGAATTTTATAAAAATATAATTTATGGTTTTGATAAAGAAGAAAAAGAAAAAATGAAAGAAGAAATTGACACAGCTAGTGATTATGAAGAGTTTGAAGATAGCTTATTTAATAACTATAGAATACTACCAATTGCATTTATAAATAAAAATATTGCAATATCAGCTAAAATAACTAATATTTTTTTAGATGGAAATGAAAATTTAAATTTATCAGATATAAGTAAATAGAGCTGATTAACCAGCTCTGTTTACTTAACTTCAATATCTTTTGCTACATCTAACTTAGGTAATTCTTCAACTTCTATTTCTGATTTAGGTGATTTTTCAATTTCATTAGAAGTATCATCTTCATCAAAATTAGGCATTAAGTAAGATATTACATCATCTTTTAAATAATAAATAAACATAAAGAATAAATAAATATTTTTGCTACTATCAAAAGAAGATTTAGAGCTTCTAAAAGAGTTTTTCTTTAAGGAATAAGTAATGTTTTTTGAAAAAATAGGAGCAATTCCAGTATTAGTAGGAGATAGGGAATTTGGCATTCTAAAAAAAGTTTCATTTAACATATCTTTTGACTTTAAAGAAAGACCTCTATATCTTTCCATTTCATCAAGGGTAGGAGCATCTGGCCAGCTTAAAACAAGTGGAGAATTTATGAAATATTTTTTATATAAGTTAGAAATCATATTTCTATCTTGAATTGTGGATTTTTTTTCCTTATAACTTAAAAGCATTGCCAAGAAATAAAAACATATTTCTAAAGAGGAGTATTTAATTTCTTTTTTATTGATTTCATTAAGAAATATAAATTTTTCATCATCATATAAATCCTTTAATTTAGTTGATATTTCTTCAGCTTTTTCATAAAAGCTTTTTATGTCAGTATGTTTAAAAGAATCTAATAAGATTATATAAAATAAAGAACAATTTTCTATTGAATA
>JALFQD010000018.1 GCA_022785265.1 Clostridium sp.
TTAACATCAACATCTAATAAAGCTTTTGGCATATTTCCTATAATAGAAACCTTTTTTTCCTCTTCTATTAACTCTTTTAAGCTATTTTTAATTAATTCACTTATTTCTACCTCTTCTGTATTAATTTTTAGCATTTCTAAATCTGATAGAGAATGTAAAAATAAATCATTAGTTAGCTTTGTAACCTCGTCACATTTTCTTATTATGACATTAATGTATTTATTTCTTCTTTCTATATTATAATCTAATCCTGCCTCTAATCCTTCTGCATAAGCTCTTATTGAAGCTATTGGAGTTTTTATATCATGAGAAAGGGTTGCAATTACTGTTTTATTATTATCTATTGCCTCTCTTTCACAGCTTCTTGCCTTTATTATTTCCCTCCTCATATGGTCAAAGGCCCAGGTAAAGGCTCCAAATAAATTGTTCTTTTCATAATCAACCTTAATATCAAAATTTCCTCTTCCTATTTCTTCTGCAAATTTCTCCATTTTTTCAAAAGGTCTTACAATAGCAAAATACGCATATCCAAAAATTATTAAAATAAAAGAAATTATGATAATATATTCATAAAAAATATAACTATTATTACTTTTAGAATTGTCAAAAAGGCTTACTTCCTCCTCAAGATTATTTATAGCTTTAGTTAAAGTTTCATTTTTAACATTATCTTCTTCAAGCTCTTTTCTTATTTCATTTATATATATAAGTTGTCTTCCCTTACTTAAGTTATTTTCTTCTGCATCATTTTTTCTTAATGATAAAAATGTGATAATTGATATTATTGAAATAAAAATAATTGTAATATTTACTAATTTTTTTCTCATAGACTACTCCTCATCACTTAAAGCATAACCTACTTTAAATACAGTTTTTATCATTGAAGGACTGCTTGGATTATCTTCTAATTTTTCTCTAAGCCATCTTATATGTACTGCTACAGTAGATAACTCTATATCAGTGAAGGCTCCCCACACAGCTTTTAATAACTCTTCTTTTTTAAGAGATTTATTTTTATTTTTTGCCATATAAACTAATAAATCAAATTCTTTTAAAGATAATGAAACCTCTTTTCCCTTCTTTTTAACTATTCTTTTATTTTCATCTATTTCTAAATCTCTAATTTTTATTAATTTACTTTCATTTTTAAAGCCATAAGTTCTTCTTATTAAAGCATTAACCCTTGATAAAAGCTCCTTTAAAGAATAAGGCTTTGATATATAATCATCTCCTCCTATATCTAACCCCTCTATCCTGTCTTTTTCAGCAGTCCTTGCACTTGCAAAAATTATTGGAACACTTGAAACTTTTCTTATTTCTTTACATACTTCAAAACCACTTTCAAATGGTAGATTGATATCAAGTAGTATTAAATGAAAAACCTTATGAGATAATATTTCATAAGCATCTTTACTATCTAAAACCCTAGTGACACTATAGCCATAAGATTCTAACATATCACTTGTAATCTCTCCTAAATCCTTATCATCATCTATAATTAAAATTGATTCCCCCATAAAATTTCTCCTTAATAATTAGGTACAATAATACTTTTCTATCCTGTTAGCTCAAAGTTAAGATTTAATACTAATTGTATTTTTTTACTATATCTATAATATCTCTACCATATTTTTCACATTTTACTTTTCCAAATCCATTTATATTTGCTAATTCATTTAGAGTTTTAGGCTTCAACTTTACAATTTCTTCTAACTGTACATTAGTATATAAATAATACGCTTTTACCATTTCCTCTTTGCTTTTATTTAATCTATATTTTTTTAATTCTTTATAAAGCTCTGTTTTCTCTATTGATATTTTTTCTGTATTATCTTCATTATCATATGAAGTTTTAGTTTCTTCTATTTCATTTTTATCAATATTATACATTTTACTATAATCTATGCTATATTCTTTGTTATATTTTAGCAGTATATTTGATATTTTATACATTGTTTCTTCTGTAAAGGAAATAGTACTTTTTCTACTTATTTCCTTCATCTTTTCTATAAGATGGTCATGCTTTATTACTCTTTTCTTTACTTTATCTTTTGCAAATCTAGCATTAATTATAGCTTTTTCATTTGCAACTACAGAAATCTGGTCTATTGCTTTATCTAACTTGCTTCTTTTAAATCCTTCATTTTCAAGAATGTCTTTTATTAATTCTAAGTGCCTTTCGTTTTGAACAATAGGGCTATACATTCCTTCTTTTTTATATACTTTGCCTGTACTTGTTTTAAATACTCGTGTAAATTCCCCTTTATTGTTTATATCTATTTCTCCAACTAGGTTTTTACACTCTATTACTAAAATAAACTTTTCACTAACTACTACAAAATCTATTTGTGCAGTAAGTCCATTAAATTCTAAATATAAATTATGTAAAATAAGTATTGGCATATGGCTATTTTTTAATTCATATGCCACATTTTTTTCTCCCATAAGACCATAATAAAGGCGATTTATCTTATTTTTAATATCATTAGCTGTTTCTTCGTCTGACACTTCTTTTAATAGTTCTTGCAAATTTGAAATATTTTTATTTTCTGTGCTAAATTCTTTTACAAACTGTGGCTCTTTTAAAGTCTGTTTATCACTTGTTATTACTTTTTTTAATATCTCTAAAAAACTCATATAATTACCTCATTTTATTGTACTTTCTTCAAATAAATCCTCATTTTTACATATTATATCATAAAAAAGTAGAATAAATATACTATTTTCTTTCTTTCTCTGCTTTAACTTCAATTCAGTACAAAATAAACAATATTTTTAAAAATATTCATTTATTTTTTTCTTAAAATCAGATGCTTGTTTTCTTGATAGAGTTTCAATATTTACTATAAGAATAACTTCACATCTAGCCCTTGATATTGCAACATATAAGAGTTTTTTAGTTTCTTCATCATTTAAAAATTCACTATTTAAATCTGGAATAATTATAATATCATTTTCTAAACCCTTATATCTCCTAATTGATTCTACTGTTGCCTTTGAATATTTTTTTATTTTATTTTTATAAATCATTTTCTTTTTTGCTTCTAATATTAGAAATGTTATATTATCATCTTCTATTTTTTCTACATTTTTCAGATTTGAAATTATATCTTTTATTTTTTCTTCTATTTCAAGGCTATTATCTGCATATACAACTTGAGGTTTTAAACCATTTATTCCACTTAATATAACATTATTTTTATCTATTCCTGCTATATTTAAAGAGCTTAAGCATATTTCATCAGTATTTCTCATATTTCTTTTTAAATTGTATTTTGTTCCTACTTTTAAGTAACTTATATCATTAATCCCATATTTTTCATAAAGCATTTGAGCTTCATCATAAAAAATACATATACTTCCACCTTCATTTAATATAAACTTAATAGAATCTATCCATTCTTTTTTAAAGTCTTGTGCCTCATCAATTAAAATAGTGTCATACTTTACTTCTAAATTGTCTTTTACAATTTCTAAATATCTAGAAATCATCTCATCATAATCTCCAGTTTCTTGAAACTCATCATATTTTTCTTTATCAAACATTTTTAGATAATTTTCTGCAAAGTCATAAATGGCAAATACTTCAAATTCATCAAAGCTTTCCTCTTTTATTTTTTCTGATAAAAGCAAATTATAACAAAGATATAAAACCTTTTTACCTTGTTTAGAATCTTTAAATGCTTTATGTACTGCTAATACTGTTTTTCCAGTTCCAGCATGTCCTTTTATTGAAATAAGATTATTATCTTCAAGCTGACTAAAACATATAGCTTGTTCTTCATTAAGTTTTAAATACTTCATCTTAAGTTCTTCACATTTCTTTTTTAGTATTTCTTTTCCTAAAACATCAGGCATAATGCACTTTACGATTTTGTTATAATCAGAATCTATCATTCTATAAGGCGTAAAATTTTCAAGTTTCATTCTATATTTAAATATATCTATTAAGTTTTTTTCAATATCTTTAGAAGAATTTACATCTAAAATAATTTCTCTTGGCATATCAAGAGGAAGAAAACTCTTTTTTATATCAGTATCAGGAAACCATACAGCTGTTGTA
>JALFQD010000051.1 GCA_022785265.1 Clostridium sp.
TAAAGAAACAAATAACCATGTCTTATATAGAGTAACACCAATATTTGAAGGAAATGACCTTGTAGCAAAGGGAGTTCAGATGGAAGCAAAATCTGTAGAAGATAATGGTGAAGGTATTGAATTTAATGTGTTTGTTTATAATGTACAACCTGGAATTACAATAGACTATGCAACAGGTGATAGTGGATTAGATGGACAAGCAATAACTAATGAAGGTGCTTCAAGCAATCAAAATAGTGCTTCTGAAGGAAATAATGGAACAACAAACTCTTCTGAAAATAATAATACTCAAGAAAATCAATCTCAATCATCAGCTACTAAGACAGGTGTAATAAGAGGAAATTCCAAATCAAAAATTTATCATTGCCCAGATCAAAGTAGCTACGAAAACATGGCAGATTCAAAATATCTTGTAACCTTTGACTCAGAAGAAGAAGCAATTGCAGCTGGTTATAGAAAAGCCCAAAAGTAAAATTTAATTGGTATTTTAAGCCTTAATAATGAAGTAAAAAAGACAGAATGTTTAATCACTCTGTCTTTTTGATAATCTAATTAATTTTTCAAAAAATTCTTTATCCATTGGATGGGTTATATCCCCTTCTATCTCTTTTATGTCTTCTATTATTTTATCAGTTTCTTCTTTTGTGATTTCTAAATTTATTTTCTCACATATTTCAAGAGCTTCCATTCTTACATATAATGGTGAATCACTTAATTTCTTTTTTATTTTATCTCTAATTACATTGTTATCTATATAGTAATTAGATTTCTTTATAACGTTTAAAGCCTTACTTCTAACCATAGGGTCATAATCATCAAGCATTTTTTCTATTAACTCATAATCTTTTGCTCCTTGCCAAGCTAATACATCAATTTTATTTTCAATCTTGTGTCTTATTTTATATTCTTCGCCAAATAAATTTAAGTATGAATATTTTTTGTCTATTTTCATTCTTTCTTTGTACTCTTTTTTAAAGTTTTCATATATATTCATTTTTATAGAATCACTACCCATTTGGCTTAAAAACCCTTCTAAGTATGAGTTTTCATAGGTAGATTTTTCAATATATAGCTTTTCAAGCATTGGAACTACTTCAACTATATTATTTTTTTGAACAAAATCAACTATAAAATAAATATAGTCTTCTCCTTCATTAATTATTTCCTTAATATTGTCAACTGCGTTTATATTATTCCACAAAAAGTTTACTTCATTTTTTATTAAATTATAGGTTTCTTCATCATAAAGGTCTATAAACTCTTCTTTATTGTCATCATCATTTAAAAACTCAAGTATATTATTCATTCCAACAAACTTAATATCTTTAAATTTGCTAAACTTTATACAATTCAAATACCATTTAATATAATCAATAGAATTTTCTAAATCTAATAATCCACCACAAGGTTGTCTCTCAAAAAATAAAGTGCTATATAAATCAACAAATGCACTACTTAATTCTTTATCTGAATGAGAAATTTTAGATAATTCCTCTATATTTAAGGTGCTTGCCAATTCATAACCTATTTCCATCTTTATGCAATTATCTTTTAATGTTCCTATTAAAATTCTTCTTTGATTTTTAATATTGCTCATTATTTGTTCATCATTCATCAACATTTCGCCATAATTTATTGCTCCCCAATCACTACTTTTATCAAGCAAATCAAATAAAGCATTTAAAAATTTAGGCTTTTCGCTCCATATAAGTAATATAAAAGAGATATACTTAGAAAATTCTTCTGATTGTCCAATTAAAATATAATCGTCTATCAACTCTTCACATTTTTCTATGATTGCAGTCATTTCTAAGCTAAACTTAAATATTTCTTTATCAGTTGTAATATACATAAGCTTTTTAAATGTGTTATATGTTTTTATATTGTAATTATCATTAGTTAACTTTGAACGTAATTCATCTATTATATTTAATGTTTTAAATTCAATGCTTTTAAGTTCTTTTTCTACATTTTCAAGGGATATATCATCATTATAAATTTTTAAAAGAACATCTAATATTCTAGGTACTTGAGCTATTTTATCTTCTTCACTCATACCAAAAAACTGGTCCATAAAAGCTGAATTAATTTTTATTTTTCCATCCTCTCTAGGATTAATCAAATCATCAAACTTATCTTCGTCCAATTTATTATCAACTGTACATTTTTTCATTAGTTCATATATTGAATTTTCAACTTTATTTTCTTTAAAATTTAATATCTTCATAAAAATCACCCTTCACTAAATATAAAATTTATTATATATTTTTATGAATAAATTTAAAGACAAAAAGTTTGCACTTATTATTCCATATTCTTTAATGCTTCATCTAATGGAATTTTCTTGATTTTAAATAGTTGTAAGGATGCTATAACTGCATAGGATAAAGTTCCTGCTAAGAACATTTCTAAATAAATTTTAGGTGCTATATAAAAATTAAACCAACCTGTATATCCCGACATCATTACTTTAAAAATACTCTTCATAGTAAGCACTGAAATAGGAATACTTAATGCAACTGAAATTACCACAACTATTGAAGTAGCTAAAATATATAATCTTCCAACTTCATAATTATTATAACCTAATATTTTCACCATAGAAATTGAAGATGAATTCTTTTCTATTATAAGCTTTGAAAGAAGATACATAAGAATCATATATAAAATAATAGAAAATATATTAATCATATAAAACATACTTCCCATAGATACATCTAATTGTCTTGAAGCTTTAGTCATATCATCTTCAGTTATAGTTGTTGCTATATATTTATTATCTATATCACTAATCTTACTATTTGAAAAATATCCATTAAAATAATCTTCTTCTTTATCAAAAGTTTCATTAAATTTTTCACTATTCATAAATATAGATAGTGTTGCTGGATAATAGTATATTCCATCAATCTTAAAGGTATAAGTTTCATCTCCATAAGAATCTTTTAAAGTTATTGTGTCATTAATTTTAAGTGAATATTTTTCTGCAAAGCCATCTGAAATATATATTCCATCTTTAAAATCAATATCTACATATTTACTATCTTCACTTATACCATAAACACTAACGTCTTCTCCCTTTTCCTCATCAAAATATGTCTTTAATGAACTAGCACAATATTTTTCTGCTTCCTCATTTTCAGTTTCAGCTTGTGTTTTTAAAATATATTGATATTTTGAAATCATATTATTAACTATTTCTTTTTTATAATTATCTAATAAAGGTGACATCATCATACCAAATAATAAAAGAATACTAGCAAATAAAATTCCAATAAATAAAGTTATATAATTAGGCATGTTTTGAAATATTACCCTTAATCTAAAACGTGTAAAGAAATTAAACTTTGTAAGCTTTAATACCTTTTTCTTTTGCTTTTTATTTAAATCATGACGTAAAAATTTAAGTGGAGAAAGTGAAAGTTTGTTCATAAGTATAACTAAGTTAACTACTAACATTATTACAAATGGTACAATTGTTGTAAGTATAAAAGCCTCTAAATTCCATCTTGTTACATAAGTAGTAAGGCTATAGCTATTGTAATACATATCTGCAACAATCTTTTCAAAAATTGTATATCCAAGTATGTTTCCACTACAAGCTCCCAATACTGTAACAATAAGTGGCAAAATCATATAATGACCAAGTAATTCTCCCTTTGTATATCCTGATGCTCTAAGAGTACCTATTACTGATGCTTCTGAATTAATTGTATTACTTGTGGTTACTGCTAATACAAATGCTATAATTACAATAAGAACATATAATAATGTAAGCATTATATTTTTATCCCCACCTATATCATTACCAGTAAAATTAATTGCTTGATTATCAATTTGAGGAATATAGTTTATAAGAATTGTATTTTTATTTAATACCTCAAGAAAATCATCTGATTTATTCTTTGCATCTAAATCATCTTTAGGACTTTTATTATATTTCCATGAATAACTATAATGAATACTTGCATCATCAAAGCTTTCAAAACAGTCTTTAGTGATAATTCCTACTCCAAATTTTATTGAGTCAAACATTAAATCACTATTATTAGAAAACAAAGCACTATAGTCTGAAAGTGCAACAAATCCACTTATTTTTAGTTTTTTATCCCCTACTGAAATTGTATCTCCAACAGATAAATCATTGTTATTTGCATACATTCTATCTAGTGCAATTTCATTTTTTGAATTTGGAAGTTCTCCTTCCATAATACATACCTTATTTACATCTTTACGATTTAAAAATAATCTAATAACACTATCATTAACAGAATCCTCTTCAATATAATTATTGTCATATATTTTTAAATCCTGCTCTTCTAAAGTATTAATTAGATTATCATCTTCCTCATTTAATAATTCAAAATTACCATCTTCTATATTATATTTTTCAAAACTTTCATCATAACTTTGCTTTAAGCTATCTCCTGCTACTAAAAATCCAGATACAAATCCTATTGTTCCCACCATAAAAGCAAAAATAACAAGGTATTTTGTTATTTCATTTATAAATTCTCTAGGAAGACGTTTAATTAATGGATTTCTCATTGCTACTTTCCCCCTTACCATTCCAGCTCACTTGCAGGAATTTTAGATTTATTTGTATAATTATCTCTTATTTGTCCATCACGCATTTTAACAACACGGTCAGCCATATTTTTTATTGCATCATTGTGAGTTACCATTACAATAGTATTGCCGTATTTTTTATTTACATCTTCCATAAGCTTTAATATTTCTTTAGAGGTCTTATAATCAAGAGCTCCTGTTGGTTCATCACATAAAAGAATATCTGGATTTTTTACAATAGCTCTTCCAATTGCTGTACGTTGTTGTTGCCCTCCTGATAATTGATTAGGTATTTTATCCCTATGTTCATAAAGTCCAAGAGTTTTTAAAAGTTCATTTATTTCAAGTGGATTTTTACTTAGATAAGCACCAACCTCAATATTTTCTTTAACTGTAAGATTAGGAATTAAATTATAAGATTGAAATACATAACCAAGATGCTTACGGCGATATTGGGTAAGACGCTTTTCATTCATATCTTTAGTTTTTTCGCCATTAATAGAAATGTATCCTGAATCTGCATTATCTATCCCTCCAATTATATTTAAAAGTGTAGATTTTCCAGAACCTGAAGGACCAAGAAGAACACATATTTCTCCTTTTTCTATTTGAATATTAATTCCTTTTAGTACCTCTGTTTTATTTTCTCCACTTCCAAAACTTTTTTTAATATTACTAATTTCCAAAAACATTTTCATTCCCCCTTAATAAGCTTTATCAATATAAATTTTATTATGTACATATGAGCATTTGCTCATTTATGAATTTAATTATATCCTTTTATCCATTTTTGTCAATAATAAATTTTACTGTTATTTATTAAAAAAGGTTTAATTATTATTTTGCTTTTTCCGTCGA
>JALFQD010000083.1 GCA_022785265.1 Clostridium sp.
TTTTGAAGGTCAAATATTATAAGATTATTATAAAAATTAAATATAGCATCTGGAATTTCTAATTCTTTTTTTGCTGTACTTGGAAGAACTTCTATTGTTCTACCTATATCATAAGAAAAATATCCTATAGCTCCTGCTATAAATGGAATACTACTATCATAATTAATTTTATATTTATTCACAAGCTTCTCTAATGCTATAAAAGGGTCTTTTTCTTGTATTTCTTCTCCATTTATATATCCTTTTCCATTTTTATATTTAAAATTACAAAATGGATTTATTCCTATAAAAGAAAACTTTGATAAGTTTTTATCTTCTTTGGAACTGTCTAAAAAAACACTATTTAGTTCATCTTTAAATATATTATATACATAAAATGGATTAAGATTCTTTTTTAGTTCCTTTATTTTAAAGTTTATTTCTCTCAAAATTTTTACACTCCATAATAAAATTATTTAAAAGTTTATGTCCTTCCTCTGTAAGCTCTGCTTCTGGATGAAACTGCACTCCATATATAGGATAAAATTTATGTTGTATTCCCATTATCACTTTATCTTTTGTTTCTGCTGTTATTTCTATTTCATTTGGTAGATTTTCTCTATCTATAATTAGTGAATGATATCTTGTAACTTTTAGTGGATTTTTTAAATCTTTAAATATTCCTTTATTGTTATGATAAACTTCACTTATTTTACCATGTACAGGATACTCTCCCTTTTTTATTTTTCCTCCAAAGGAATATCCTATACATTGATGTCCTAAGCATATTCCTAGTATAGGTAATTTTCCCTTAAATTCATTTATTATTTCTAAACATATACCAGACTTTGTAGGCTCCTTAGGACCTGGAGATATTATTATACCTTGAATATCTTTTTGTTTTATGTTTTCTAAGGTTATTTTATCATTTCTATAAACTAATATTTCCTCATTTAACTCCCTAATATACCTTACTAAGTTATAAACAAATGAATCATAATTATCTATCATTAGTAACATAAATTTTTCTCCTTAAACTTATTAACTTTTTCTACTATTTAAAATTTACATCATTTACTATAAAATAAATATATTATTAGCTATCAAGTTATTTAAAGCTTAGCAAATGATATAATTTTTTGATAATATAAAATAACAAATTAAATTATAACATATTTATAAATTGAAAGGAGATACTATAATGACAAAAGTTGATTTTCATGTTCATAGCACCTGTTCTGATGGCCTTCTTGCTCCAGAAAATGTAGTAAAAAGAGCTTATGAAAAATCTGTAAAATACTTAGCTTTAACAGACCATGATACTGTTTCAGGATTAGATATAGCTAAAGCAAAAGCTAAATCCCTAGGTATAAATTTTATTCCTGGAATTGAGCTTTCTACTAATTATAATAAAGAAAGTATTCATATTTTAGGATTTTTTAAAGATGAAAGCTATAAAGACCAAAAATTTATTGATTATCTTAATGAGCTTAAAGAAAGACGTAATATAAGAGCTATAAAGATGATTCAAAAGCTTAAAGAAGAATTTAATATTATAATTGATAAAGATAGGATTTTTAAAAAAGCAAATGGAGGTGTTATTGCTAGACCTCATATTGCATATGAAATTATAGAAAGTGGATATAATTATACCAAAGATGAAATATTTAATAAATTTATTGGAAAAGACTGTCCTGCATATGTTCCTACAACTAAAATTTCACCTGAAGAAGGAATAAATATCTTAAGAAAGCATAATGCTTTAGTATTTTTAGCTCATCCTATTTTAATAAAAAAATCTCCTCTTACAGATTTTCTTTCCTTTGGTTTTGATGGAATTGAAGGGGTTTATTTTCAAAATTCAAAAGAAGATGAAAAAAGATTTATTAACTTTGCTTTAGAAAATAATCTTCTTATAAGTGCAGGCTCTGATTGTCATGGTGATTTTAATGGAGATACTAGACACGGAGATATTGGCTGCATGGATTTAGAAGAAAAATATTTAAAGGCTTTTTGTAATAAATATTATTCTTTATAAAAATACATATATTGTTAAATTTAACAAATAATATGATTTCTTGATAAAATTAAAGTGATACAAAATTATTTTGTATCACTTACTGCATTCATTCTAGCTGTAATAGTATCTACTGCTGTTACATCAGACATTTTAGAGTGTCTATAGTTAACTGAGGCAGCTTCAATAATAACTGCTATATTTCTTCCTGGTCTTACTGGAAGGGTAAGCTTTTTAACTTTTACTCCTAATATTTCCATATATTCATCATCAATTCCTAATCTATCATAATCAGAATCATCCTGCCAACGTTCAAAATGCATTGCTAAAGTTATTCTTTTTTTAGATTGAACAGAACTTAAACCATATAATGCAGTTACATCAATTATTCCAATCCCTCTTACTTCAAGCATTCCAAAGGTGATTTCAGGTGAAGACCCTAAAAGCTCTCCATCAACTTCTTTAATGTCTACTGCATCATCAGTAACTAATCTATGACCTCTTTTTATAAGTTCTAAAGCAACTTCACTTTTACCAATTCCACTTTCTCCTGTTATTAAAATTCCTACACCATAAACATCCATTAAAACTCCATGGATTCTTGTTTCTGGAGCTAAATTATCAGCCATATACATAGTGTAATTTGTTACAAGCTTTGTAGTTGCAAGCTCACTTCTTAAAACCCACATTTTCTTGTTTTTAGCTGCTTCCATGAGTTCCTTATGTGGTTCTAAATTTCTTGATATAACCACGCAACCTAAATCCTCATAAGAAAAGAATTTTTTTAATCTCTTTTTTCTAACTTCTGCTTTCATATCTTCTAAAAAGCTCCATTCAGCTTTTCCTATTACCTGAAGTCTTTCTGGAGTAAAATAATTATAAAAACCTGCAAGCTGAAGTCCTGGTCTATTTACATCGTTTACTGTTATTAATTTATCTTCCTCCCCCTCAAGTAATACTTCTAAATTAAAATCTTCTATAAATTTTCTTATTGTTACTGATGCCACTTGCTTTTCATCCCCTTTTTCTTTGGTTCTATACCATCTAATTGTGCTTTAAAATTACGTTTTACATTGTCTAAATATCTTCTTCTAAAAAGCTGTTGTAATTCCTTTTCTTCTTCTGTTAAGCCTTCTTCTTGGCTTTTTTTATAAAGAGAATTAATATTTTCAATAACCTCTTCTATTTTCATTGAATTTATTTTTTCTTTTAAATCCATCTAAAACTACTCCTTATATATCTATTTAAATTTATTTTACATATATTTTCTTATATTATCAATATTTCTTTCGACATTTTATAACTATAAATTCCTAATAATAATAAAAAAACTAATAATAATAAAAAAATACCTCAACATAAAGCTTGAGGTATTGAATGCTATTACTTCCCAACATGCCGGTGCCTATATATCCAAACCTGCTACTCGCAGGTGGGTTAAGCTTCAGATTACTTCTGCCTTCTTCTAGTTACTAAAGCTCGACATCTATAACCATATTGCGAATCCCGTATATATAATGTAGGTTGAACATAATAAGCTTGTCGCACACATCAGGAATTATTCTATTAACATTATATCACATTCTTTTTACAATGCAATATATTATTT
>JALFQD010000091.1 GCA_022785265.1 Clostridium sp.
GATAGAGATTATAATGCAAGTCTTAATTTAAGAGATGCTAAAATCTATAAAATAGCATAAACAAGTTTTATAGATATGTACCGATGGCTAGTCGGGAATTTACGACTGTGAAGTATCATACCAAATGCAAGTAGCTTTGAAGTTATTCATTGCCAAAGCAGATACGTTGAAACAGTAAAATTCTTAAAATGTTTATATTTGATTACATTTTAAGTAGCAGTCTACATGTATGAATTATGAAGAAAAATTTCAAGAAATAATAAAATTATTATTAAAAAAGGCTAAAAAGAAAGATTCTAAATACATAATATGTACTTACTTAGAAATACAAAAACATTTTTATAAGAAGTATAAAGAAACTATAACTTATAATGATATTACTGATATTATCAATAATAGAATTGATTACTATGATGATAATAATAAATTTATTTTAAGTGATGACTCTTCCAAAAAATATAAAATAGGTATATCTAATATTAATTTTAATGATAATGATGAAAATAATAATATTTGTTTTTTATATGAAGATACCTCTAAAATTGATGATAATATATCTAAAAGAGAAGAAGAAATAAATAATCTCATAATTAAAAGGAAAAGATTATTAGCACCACTTTTAATTCTAGCTACACTAAGAAGGTACACTTCAAAAAATAATCCATTAAATAAAAAAGCTATATTTAAACATTTAAATGACCATTATTCATCTTATTTTCTTGAAGAAAGCTCAAAAGAAGGAAGAAAAAATCCTAATGAAATATTATCATATTCAAATTTTACAAGAATATTAAATGATTTATCTTATGAAAGATTTTTTAGAGGAATTGAGGAAAAAAAACCTCTTGATTTAGAACTTACAGTTTTTAAAAATGGAAATGAAGATAAATATTATACAAAATCTATATTTACTGAAAATGAAATTCTTTTATTATCTGGTGCTATTGAAGTTTATAATTATATTACAGCAGAAGATACTATTAATTTAATTTCTAAACTAAATTCTATTCTACCTAATTCATCAAAATATGATTTAAAATCTACTGATTTGGAAAAATTTAAATTTTACAAAATTGATGCTCTAAAATTAGATGAAGATAAATCAAATGGAACATTAAATAATATAAAAATTATTAGAGAGGCCATTAAAGAAAAAAAGAAGTTGTGTATAAATTATGGTAAGTATTCTGTTGAATACGACGGAAAAATCGCTAAAAAATTCAATTTAATACCTAAAAATAAAAATTTAATTGAAGAAGATATTTCTCCCTATGAGTTAATGTGGTCAAATGGTTATTATTATCTTATTGCTTCTAATTCCCAAAAAAGCATTGCACATTATAGAGTTGATAGAATAATTAATTTGAAAAAAATAGATGATTCTATTACCCCAATAAAAGAAGTAGTTGATGATACACAAGAGAAATATTATTTGTCAGGTAATAAAATAAATATAGGTAAATATAGAGCTACTCATCCAATTATGTATTATGGAGAAATTAAAAGAATTGAAATTGAGTGTAAAAATTATTTAATAAATAATATTTTAGATTCTTTTGGATTTAATGTAGAAATAAAAAAGATATCTGATGAATGGTGTAAGGTGTTTATTAATTCTACAGAAGAAGGTGCTGTATTATGGGCGACCCAATATTGTACTGACTGCAAAATTGTTTCTCCTAAAACTGCTATAGAAAAAATTAAACAAAGACTAGAAAAAGGACTTTCTAATTATTCTAAAGAAAAAGACAAGGAAGACTAATTCTTCCTTGTATCTTTATAATACCATAAGTAATGTTCCTGCTCCAATTAGCACACAACCAATAATAGATTTTGTTGTAAACTCTTCATGTAAAAATACAAAAGCTAAAATTAATGTAATTACTACACTAAGTTTGTCAATTGGAACTACTTTTGAGGCATTTCCCATTTGTAATGCTTTATAGTAACAAAGCCAAGAGGCACCAGTAGCTAGTCCTGATAAAATCAAAAACACCCAGCTTTTCTTTCCTATATCGTAAATTCCACCTTGAGTATTAGTTAAAAACACCATACCCCAAGACATAATTAATACAACTGTTGTCCTTATTGCAGTAGCAAGATTTGAGTTTACACCATCAATTCCTACTTTTGCAAGAATAGATGTTAAAGCTGCAAATACAGATGACAAAATGGCAAATAACAACCACATAATTACTCTCCTCGATTCTTCAAGATTATAAATATTTAAATTTACAACTTTAATTTAGCAAATAGTTTTTTATGTGTCAAATCTTAAGATTACTTTAGACAATGTGCTTTAAATATTAAATAATATATAGATATGTTAAAAAACTTTAACAAAATATATTACTCTCTATTCTTCGCCAAGCTCCTCGAATGCTCTACAGCCAGAGGTGACACCTACCCCTTCTCCTTGCTATGTTTACGCAA
>JALFQD010000126.1 GCA_022785265.1 Clostridium sp.
AATAAGTGCTATTATTGTACATATAGTATATCAAAGTAATCAAAGCAGAGGTGAGCTAATGAAATATAAGTTTACATTTAAGTTGGATGCTCCTTTAGAATTACCTATTAATTATAATCATGTAATGCAGGCAAGTTTGATTGCTTGGTTAAATAATGAAGAGTATCAAAAGTTTCTTCATGATTGTGGTTATGAATATGAAAATAGAACTTTTAAAATGTATTCTTATTCTAAAATTTTTGGTACTTTTAGAATAGATAAAGAGAATAAAAAAATAATATTTTTTGATAGTATTTATTTTTATATATCATCTTATGATAGGAGTTTTGTAGAGTATCTTGGAAGAAATATAATAACAGAAAATAAATTGAATTTGGTAGGAAATTTGTTAAGTTTAGAAAAGTTTGAATGTATAGTAGAAAAGGTAGAGGAAGAATGTATGGTGAAAACATTATCACCAATAACAGTATATTCAACTCTTATGGGGCAAAATGGAAAGAAAAAAACTTATTATTATTCTCCATTTGAATGCGAGTTTTCTGAGCTTATAAAAAATAATTTAATAAAGAAATATGAGGCTTTTAATTGTAAAAAGCTTGAGTCTTATGATTTTGAAATAACTCCAATAAAGGAGACTTTAAAGGAAAGTATTATACTTTATAAAGGATTTATAGTAAAAGGCTGGAATGGAGTTTTTAAGCTTAAGGGAAATAAGGAGCTTGTGGAAGTAGCATTAAATGCAGGAGTAGGTTCCAAAAATTCCCAAGGAATGGGGTGTGTTATTTTAAAAAATTAAAAATTTTATATAGTGTGTAAAGGAGGGGAAAGAATGCAAGAGGGAATTATTCAAATTGGAAAGGTTTTAATGGAAGGAAGCAGTATTTTAGATAACTTAATTTCTGATGTCCCATCAAAGGTAAAAGACAAACAGTTACATGTATTAAAGTTTATGTTTTCTTCCTTAGATAATAGTGTAAAGTTGGATCCATATGAAGAGATGTCAGAAGAGAGCAGTAAAAAGTATTTATTTATAGGTTCTGCTCCAGGTGCAAATTCAAAGCAATGGTATGCAACTGCTACAAATAATTTTTATCATTTATCAGAAACTATAGCAAATCTTTCAGAAATGGATTTTGGAGAAGAGTTAAATGAAAAGATAAATAGTATTAAAGAAAATAATTTTATTGATTTAGGTGATAATTTTAAAAGTAATAAAAATAGATATGCTTTTAATTTTGAAAACCTTAACAATAGTAAGTGGTCCCAAGATAGTCTTAGGGCTTTAGTAGATATAAAAGAGGAGAAAAAGACAAAGGAAAATCTTAAAAAGGAAATTTTAAGAGCTTTTGAAGAATATTTAAATGAAAATTATTCATTAAAGCTTAAAGACATTGGACTATATACAATTTTTATAGATGGTAAGCCTTTGTGTGAGTTTGAGGAATATAAAAAAGCAATAATAAAAGAAAAAGAAGGAAATAAAAAAGTTAAAAAAACAAAAGAGGTTGGAAGGTGTTATTATTGTCAAAGTAGTGAAAATCTAAGAGATGACATAATAATAGAAGTAAAAAGTTATACAACAAATTTAGAGGGCTTTGGAAGTGGTGCAAGTAAAAAGAATTATAAAAAGAATATGATTCTTTGCCAAGACTGTCTAAATGCTTATTTGTCAGGGGAAAAGTTTATAAAAAATAATTTAAAAACAACTATAGCTAAATTTTCTGTTTATATTTATCCTCATTTTATTGTAGGGGAATCTTTATGTAAGGATTTTTTGAAAAGTGAATGTGAAAAAATAGGTAGTAATTTTAATACAATAGTAAATTATGAAAAAATAGAAAATCTAGATAAGGTTATTAATGATGAGATATCTTATAATGAGCAAGAAGATAATACTTATTATTCACTAAATTTATTGTTTTATAAACAAAATCAAAAAGCTACTAAAATTCAAAGATTGATAAAAGATATAAATCCTATGATGATTAAAAAAATAGCACAAAGTGAAGCTGATTGTGAAGAACAGTTTTCATCATATTATAAGGGAAAAGAACAGTTTTTAAAGATTGATTTAAAAACAATGTATTTTTTAATTCCTATAAGATTAGATAATAAAAGTGATGCTACTCAGTTTAGAAGTTTATTGAGTTTGTATGATTGTATTTTTACTAATAAGTCTATAAATAGAGACTATATAATTAAGAATATAAATTCATGTTTAAAGGTTATTTATTATGATGAGAAAGGTTTTAATATAAGCAATCCAACTTCAGATTCAAGTAAAAATAATTTGAATTTTATAAATACAGCAATAAAAGGAAATATGTTAATAAAGTTTTTAATGATTATGGGAAATATAAAAGGAGGGCAAGGTATGGATGTAACAAATCTTAAATTAGATGAAGGTCTAAAACAATATATTAAAGAGATGGGATACACAGAAGAAGAAACAGCTTTATTTTTGCTTGGAGTTTTAATGGGTAATATAGGAACTGCTCAATACAATAGAAATAGAGAAAGTGCAAGAAAACCAATACTTAATAAAATTAATTTTGGTGGAATTGATAAACCAAAGCTACAAAGGCTTTCAAGTGAGGTGTTTGGAAAGCTACAGCAAGAAAAGATATTAAAAAATAATGAAATAGTATTTCAACAACATAAAGAATTATTAGATAAACACTTTAAAAAGTGGTCTTTAAATAAAAATGAAAATTTATTTTATATATTATCAGGATATGCTCATGCTTCAATGAAAGCTATAACTGGTAAGAAGAATGGAGGAGAAAAAAATGAACAACAGTGAAATATTATATCTTTATGATGCAAAACTAACAAATCCTAATGGAGATCCAGATGAGGAAAACAGACCAAGAATGGATTATGAAAGAGAAATTAATTTAGTTTCTGATTTAAGATTAAAAAGATATGTAAGAGATTATCTTTTAGGACAAGGCTATGAGCTTTTTGTACAAAAGGTTGAAGAAAAGGGAGTAGAGAAATCTGTAACAGCAGAGACAAGAATAAAAAAGCTTGAAAGTATGGATAATGAAAAGATATTAGATTCTTTAATAGATGTAAGATTATTTGGAGCGACAATGCCGATAAAAGGAGATAATAAGCAATTTATTGGACCTGTTCAATTTAATTGGGGATATTCTTTAAATAAGGTTGAAATATTAGAATCAAGTATTACATCTCATTTCGCTTCTGATGATAAAAAGGGACAAGGAGCAATAGGTAAGGATTATAGAGTAAAATATTCTTTTATAGCTTTTTCTGGAGTTATATCTGCTAAAAGAGGAGAAAAAACAAGATTAAAAGATAGCGATATTGATATTTTAGATAAAGCTTTAAAATATGCAATACCAGAACAGATAACAAGAAGTAAGGTTGGTCAATATCCAAGATTATATTTAAGAGTTGAATATACTGATAAAGAAACAATTTTAGGAGATTTAAGAGATTATATTAAGTTAGTTGAAAAGGAAGATGGAGTAAGAGATATTTCTGAAGTAGCTCTTGAGGTTTCAGAACTTAGGGAATTTTTAAAGGAAAATTCTCATAGAATATCTAAAATTAAATACATTTATGATAAAAAATTAGAACTTTTAGTAAATGGAGAGGTTAAGAGTTTTAAAGAGGTATTTGATGGATTTAGCCTAGAAGAAGTATAAAGTAAGGTGATGTAAATGGATTTATTGGTTTTTGACATTAGTGGAAAGTTTGCACATTTTAGAAAATACTATACAAACTCATCATCATTAACTTATTTAGTTCCTCCTAGAACTTCAATATATGGGCTAATTGCTGGAATTTTAGGACTTGAAAGAGATAGTTACTATGAAAAATTCAATCCAGAAGAGGCTTTTATTGGAGTGAAGCTTTTAAGTGAAAATAGGCGTATAATGCAATCTTTAAATTATTTAAAGTTAGAGGGAAAAAGTGATTTTGTTGCTCCTAAAAATCACACTCAAATTCCTTTTGAAGTATTAACTAATGATAAGTGTGTTAAATATAGAATATATTTTTCTCATAAAGATGAAGAAATTATGGAGGAATTAAGAAGAAGACTAAGAAACAAAAAGTATTATTATTCACCATATTTAGGAGTAGCTCCTTTTGGTTGTAAAATTGAATTAATAGAATATAGAAAAAATGAATATAAAGAGGTTCATGAAAAAATATCTATAGATTCTATAGTCAATGTTAAATATATTCAAGATGAAACAATAGACCTAATTTCTAAACCTTTAATGCTTGCAAGAGAGATTATGCCTAGATATTTTAATAAAGATAGATTTCTTCAAGAAACAGCTTCTTATATTTTAGAAACTAGAGGAGAA
>JALFQD010000151.1 GCA_022785265.1 Clostridium sp.
ATTTAACAGGCTTTAATTGGTCTAAGGTGCCAGTAGTTTTAATAGAAATGGGATTTTTATCAAATCCAGAAGAAGATAATCTTTTAAATAGTGATTCATATCAAGACAAGCTTGCACAATGACTTTGTAATGGAATATTAAAAGCTTTAGGAGAGTAATATGAAAATAGCCAAGGTATTGGGGGTACCTTGGCTTTCATCTTGGGAGATGATTATGTGAAAATTAATAAAAATTAATCTTCACTAGGGAATTAATATGAAAAATTTTATTAATCTTATGAGTTTAGTATATAATTATATTGTGACAGAATTATGTCAAATAAAAAATATTTAAAAAGGAAGAAAAATATGCTTTTAAAAAACGACAAAATAGCAATAGTAGCTTGTTCAAATGCTCAACCATTATGTAATAAAGAAAAAATTAATGAATTAGAAGAGGTTATTAAAGATATAGGTCTTATTCCTGTTTTTGGTAATTTTATATATGAAAAATATTCTGTATTTAGTGGAAGTGCTAAGGAACGTGGAAAAGCTTTAATGAAGTGTTATTTAGATAAGGATATTAAGGCTATATTTGATATATCAGGTGGAGATGTAGCAAATGAGGTGTTAGAATATCTAGATTTTCAAGTTATAAAAAATAATCCTAAGCCATTTTTTGGATATAGCGATTTAACAACAGTTATAAATGCTATATATTCAAAAACAGAAAACCTTTCATATTTATATCAAATAAGAAATTTAGTATATTCTTATAAAGAAATTCAAAAACAAAGATTTATAAACTCTATATTATTAGGAAAAGATGATTTATTTAATATAGATTATGAATTCTTGCAAGGTAATAAAATGAGTGGAGTAGTTATAGGTGGCAATATAAGATGTTTTTTAAAGCTTTCAGGAACACCATATATGCCAGATTTAAAAAATAAGATATTATTATTAGAAAGTTGTGGAGGAGAAGTTGCCCTTATGACTACCTACTTAACTCAATTAAAACAAATGAGAGCTTTTGAAAAGATTAATGGAATAATTCTTGGAACTTTTACTAAGATGGAACAAAATAAAGTTAAGCCTAATATAGAAGAGATAGTATTGAGTATAGTGGACAATAAAAGTCTTCCTATAATTAAAACAAACGAAATAGGACATGGAATGGATTCAAAATGTATGATTATAGGGAAAAATATGATATTTGAACAAAAATAATATTATATTTCTTCATTTGATGAAATTTACCTAAAAAGATAGTATAATAAGTAATATTGCGTAATTAAACTTGAATATAAAAAGCAAGTATAGGGGGCTTAATAGAAAAATGATTCAGTTAATTGATTTATCATATGTAGCAGATGATGGTATAGAAATATTAAAAAATATAAATTTAACAATTGATGATGAAAAAATGGTGGTTATTACAGGTCCTAATGGAGGTGGAAAATCAACATTAGCTAAAATAATAGCTGGAATATTAAATCCAACTTCTGGGAAAATATTATTTAATGGTAAAGATATAACCAAAATGAATATTACAGAAAGAGCAAAGATTGGAATAAGTTTTGCCTTTCAACAACCTGTTAGATTTAAAGGAATTACAGTTCGTGACTTAATAACTTTAGCAGCTAATAAAGAAATAAAAACAGAAGAAATTTATGGATACTTAGAGAAGGTTGGTTTAAATGGAGATGTATATATCAATCGTGAAGTGAATGGGAGCCTTTCTGGTGGAGAAATGAAAAGAATAGAAATAGCTATGATTATGGCTAAAGATACAGAATTATATGTTTTTGATGAACCAGAAGCAGGAATTGATATATGGAGTTTTAAAGATTTAGTTTCAGTATTTAGAGAAATAAGAGCAACAACTAAAAAATCAATGATAATCATATCTCACCAAGAACGTATTATGGATATTTCAGACGAAATTGTAGTTTTAAGCGATGGACAAGTATTATCTCATGAAAAGAGAGAGGATATTCTTCCATGCCTTCTTGGTAATTCAAGAGTATGTTGTAATAAAAAGTTGGAGGTCAAAAAAGATGAATAAGATAACAAAAAGCTTAATATCAATAGTATCAGATTTAGATGGAACTCCAAAGGGAGCTTATAATATTCGTGAAGATGGAGAATGTGCAGCTAGACATTCAAGTGAGAATATAGATATAGTTCCAAAGAAAGATAAATCAGGAATAGATATAATCATAAAGCCTAATACTAAGGGTGAAAC
This sequence comes from Clostridium sp., assembly GCA_022785265.1. Lineage (GTDB taxonomy): Bacteria > Bacillota > Clostridia > Clostridiales > Clostridiaceae > Clostridium. Next base: position 2,227 of record JALFQD010000151.1, read on the forward strand.
AGTATATATACCAGCACTAATAACTCATGAAAATGTTAAAGATTTAGTATATAATGATTTCTATGTAGGAGAAGGGTCAGACATAATTATTTCAGCAGGTTGTGGAGTACATAATGATGGATGTGGAACATCAGAACATAATGGAATTCATAGATTTTTTATAGGGAAAAATGCTCATGTTCTTTATTTAGAAAAGCATGTTGGTACTGGAGATGGAGAAGGAAAAAAAGTGATAAATCCAGAAACCTATGTTGAAATAGAACAAGATGGATATCTAGAGATGGATACTGTTCAAATTGGAGGAGTAGATTCAACAAAAAGAAATTGTGAAGCAATTTTAAAAGAAGGTGCAAAAATTGTTGTAAAGGAAAAAATAATGACTGATGGAGAGCAATTTGCAGAAACTAAATTTAAGGTTGAATTAAATGGAGAAGATTCAGCAGCAAATTTAATTTCACGTTCTGTAGCAAAGGGTAATTCTCATCAAAGATTTATTTCTAAAATTGATGGAAATACTAAATGTACTGGTCATTCAGAATGTGATGCTATTGTTATGGATAATGCAATTGTAAGTGCTTTGCCAGAAGTTACAGCAAATTCTGTAGATGCTTCTCTTATACATGAAGCAGCCATTGGAAAAATTGCAGGTGAACAAATAATAAAATTAATGACCTTAGGTTTAACTGAAGAAGAGGCAGAAGCAAGAATAATAGAAGGGTTTATGGAATAAAAAATTAAAAAGTGTTAATTATTACTTTGCATTGCTTTGGAGTTAGCAAGGGAAAGTAATAATTAACACTTTTTTAGATAATATAAAGAAAATATGATACAATTATAAAAATAGATAGTTATAGTGTTGAATATGAAAGGATGATAAATAAATGGATTTTTCAAGTTTAGTTTTAATGGAAAAGGATAAAGAAACAGGGTTTATAACAAAGGAGCTTGGAAGCTTTGAGGTTAATGAAGGTGCTTTATATGTAAGAAAGCTTTTTGTAGTAGATAATATAGTAAATTTATATTTTGATACAAATAAAGATGTTGAAGAATGGGAATACTCTGCTATATATGATTTATTTAATAAAGATGCATTTATTGAAAATGGATTTGAAATTGATGAGGATTTAGATGAATATAATCCAACATTTATACTTAAATTTAAATACAATGAAGAATATGCAGAGATGAAAGAAATGATTGATAAGGCAGTTGAGCTTATATCAAATGAAATGAATAATGTTTTTAAGAATATAGAAGGAAAAGAAGATGAATACAAGGAGGAATAAAAAATGGGTGAAGATAAGGTCTTAAAAAAGAGAGAGGAAATAAGTGAAGAATTTAAGTGGAAACTTAATAAGGTTTATGAATCTTTAGAAGATTGGGAAAAGGATTTTGAAAATCTAAAGAAAGAATCTGTTAAGCTTAAAGATTTTGCAGGAAAATTAAATGATAAGGATGAAATTATAAAATATTTAAAGTTAAATGAAGAAATAAGCAGACTTGCTGAAAAGCTTTATGTTTATGCTCATATGAAATCTGATGAAGATACAACAAATCAAAAGAATCAAGGAGTAATGAATAAGATAGATGCTTTTATGGCAGAACTTGCAAGCTATACAGCTTTCTTTGTGCCAGAAATTTTATCTCTTCCAGAAGGATTTATAGAAAATCTTATTAAAGAAGATGAAAGATTTAAAGCATATGAATTTTTATTAATGGATATACTTAAAGAAAAACCACATGTATTAACTAAGGAAATGGAAGAACTTTTGGCCCTAACTTCTGACAGTCTTGAAGCACCTCATAGCATTTACAATATGCTTATAAATGCAGATATGACTTTTGGAAAAATTAAGGATGAAGATGGGGATATAGTAGAACTTACAGAAGGAAATTATTCATCATTTATAAAAAGCAAGAATAGAGCAGTAAGAAAGAATGCATTTAAAGAATTATTTAGTGGATATAAAAAGTTTGAAAATACCATAGGTACAGCATTAACAGCTTCTATAAAAAACTTTAATCTTGGTGCAAGAGTAAGAAAATATTCTTCTCCATTAGAATCAGCTTTAGCACCTAATGATATACCTTTATCTGTATATGAAAATGCAATAAAAACAATAAATGACAATATTGATGTACTTCATAGATATGTAAGAGTAAAGAAAAAGCTTTTAGGACTAGATGAAATTCATATGTATGATTTATATGTGCCTTTAATTGAAATAGAAAAAGAAAAAATTTCATTTGAAGAATCAGTAAAAACAGCCAATAAAGCTTTAGCACCATTAGGAGAAGCTTACCTAAAGATATTTAATGAAGGAATAGAAAATGGATGGGTTGATATATATCAAAACAAAGGTAAAAGAGGAGGAGCATATTCTTGGGGTTCCTATGATACAATGCCATATGTATTATTAAATTACAACTATGAATTAAATGATACCTCAACTCTTGTACATGAGATGGGACATTCAATACATTCATACTATTCTAAAATATCTCAGCCATACTATTATTCAGGATATACTATATTCTGTGCAGAAATAGCATCAACAACAAATGAATCTCTTTTAATTCATTATTTAATAGATAATGAAAAGGATGAAAAGAAAAAATTATATTTAATAAATCAAGAATTAGAGCAGATAAGAACAACTGTATTTAGACAATTGATGTTTGCAGAGTTTGAGTTATATGCTCATAATGAATTAAATAAGGGAAATTCTCTCACTGCTGAAGATTATAATAACAAGTGGCACGAATTGAATAAAAAATACTTTGGTGAAGATATGATAGTAGATGAAGAGATAGATGTAGAATGGGCAAGAATACCTCATTTTTATTCAGACTTTTATGTTTATCAATATGCTACTGGATATGCAGCAGCTTCAGCTTTTTCAAAATCTATACTTAATAAAGAAGAAAATGCAGTAGAAAAATATATGGGATTTTTAAAGAGTGGAGGAAGCAAATATCCAATAGATATATTAAAAGATGCAGGAGTAGATATGACTACCTCAAAACCTTTAGAGGCAACTATAAAAAGATTTAGTGAATTATTAGATATGTTAGAAAAGTAATTAAGAACTTATTCAAGGATGGAAATTTTTAAATGATTTTCATCCTTAATTTTCTAAAATGAGGAGGTAACAAATGAATTTAAGGGAAAATAAAATAGTTAATAAAAATAACATAGTAACGATGAGCATAATAGCAATAAATATAATTCTTTATATAATAACTGCTATAATGTCTAAGAATATTTTTGATATAAATGCATATGTATTATTATATATGGGAGGTAATTATGGAGCTTTAGTGTCTCATGGTCAAGTGTGGAGATTGTTAACCTGTGCATTTCTTCATGGAGGTCTTATTCATATTCTTTGTAATATGTATGCTTTATATGCACTAGGACCACAGGTAGAAATTTTATTTGGAAGGGTAAAATATATAATGATATATCTTTTCTCTGCCATAGGGGGAAGTTTATTAAGTTATATATTTTCACCAAGCAGTTTATCAATAGGTGCTTCTGGTGCAATTTTTGGACTCTTTGGAGCAATGGTTGTATTTGTACTTAAATATAAAGATAGAATTCCTAAAAAAGTTTTAAATAATTTGTTTGGAGTTATAATATTAAATCTTTTAATAGGATTTAATTTACAAGGTATTGATAACTTTGCACATATAGGTGGACTTTTAGTTGGAGCATTAGTAGCATTCTTATTTTTAATGAAAAAAACTAGAAATGCATAAGCAAAAAATAATTAATATGATAAAAAGATAGCTTAAATAGTGTAGATTTTAATTTGATAAAAATTAATTTATATAAATATGATAAAAAATAAAAGCTATTTTTAACAAATGATAAATAATGTATATAAAAAATGAAAAAATGAAAAAAAAATCTAAAAAAAGTTAAAAAAGTTAAACTTTTTTATGGAATTTATTAATAAAATGTTGTATTATATATAAAGAATTGATATTGGTAAGTATCAACTACCAAAATACCAAAGTACTTAAGGAGATGTAACAATGGACGCAAAGAAGTATGTTGACAGTGTATTAGAAACTGTTAGAAAAAGAAATCAAGGGGAAAAAGAATTCCAAGATGCAGTTACAGAAGTACTAAATTCATTAGTACCAGTAATGGAAAAGCACCCAGAATTTATAGAAGCTAATCTTTTAGAAAGAATAGTTGAACCAGAAAGACAAATAATGTTTAGAGTACCATGGGTTGACGATGCTGGAAAGGTACACGTAAACAGAGGATTTAGAATTCAATTTAATAGTGCAATAGGACCATACAAGGGTGGTTTAAGATTACATCCTTCAGTTAATGCAAGTATAATCAAGTTCTTAGGATTTGAACAAATCTTTAAAAACTCATTAACTGGACTTCCAATAGGAGGAGGAAAAGGTGGTTCAGATTTTGACCCTAAGGGTAAATCTGACAATGAAATAATGAGATTCTGTCAAAGCTTTATGGCTGAATTATACAGACACATTGGATTAGATACAGACGTTCCAGCAGGAGATATCGGTGTTGGTGCAAGAGAAATTGGATACCTTTATGGATATTATAAAAAGCTAAGAGGAGCTAATGACCAAGGAGTTTTAACTGGTAAAGGATTAACTTTTGGAGGAAGCTTAGCTAGAACTGAAGCTACAGGATTTGGTTTAGTTTACTTCACAGAAGAAATGTTAAAGGATAATGGAACAAGCTTTGAAGGAAAGACAGTTGTAATTTCTGGTTCTGGTAATGTTGCTATATACGCAACTCAAAAGGCTACACAATTAGGAGCAAAAGTAGTTGCTTTATGTGATTCTAACGGATATATCTACGATCCAAACGGAATTAACTTAGATGTAGTTAAGGACATTAAAGAAGTTAGAAGAGCAAGAATTAAAGAATATGCTGATTTAGTTCCAGGTTCTGAATATCATGAAGGATGCAAGGGAATATGGTCAGTTAAATGTGATATAGCTCTTCCATGTGCAACTCAAGGAGAAATAGATAAAGAATCAGCTGAACTTTTAGTTAAGAATGGAGTTAAGTGTGTTTCTGAAGGAGCTAACATGCCTTCAACATTAGAAGCGATCGAAGTATTCCAATCTAATGGAATATTATTTGGACCTGCTAAGGCAGCAAATGCTGGTGGAGTTGCTTGTTCAGCTCTTGAAATGTCACAAAACAGCATGAGATTATCATGGACATTTGAAGAAGTTGATGAAAAGCTTCAAGGAATAATGAAGAACATATACAAGAATTCAAGCGAAGCTGCTAAGGAATATGGACATGAAGGAAATATCCTAATGGGAGCAAACATAGCTGGATTCATGAAAGTTGCTACTGCAATGATGGCTCAAGGTATTGTTTAATATAAAGTAAAATAAATAATAAAAAATGCAGTCTTTTAAGGCTGCTTTTTTTATGTATAGAAAACTATTAAACTATTGATTTTTTACATGAAATTAACAAAATATTAAAACATATAGTTAGAAAAATATGTTATCATCATACAAAAAAAGGAGGGAATAATTTGGATTTACTTATAATTTTATCAATTGCAATACCAATAATATTTTTGATAATTTCAATAATTTTATTAATTAAACTAGGTGAAAACTATCCTTTAATTAAAACAATGGAATTTTATCCTCCAAAAGGTTTTAATAGTGCAGAAATAGGATTCTTATATAAAGGTTTTGCAAGTTATAAAGATATAATTTCTTTATCAATATATTTAGCTAATAAGGGCTATATTGAAATTATAGAAACTGAAGAAAAAAGTTTATTTAAAAGTAAGAATTTTATAATAAGAAAGCTTAAGGATTATGATGGAGATAATGAAATAGAAGAAATTTTTTTAGATGGTCTTTTTGAGGAAAAAAATCAAGTGACATATAAAGATTTATATAATAAATTTTATATAATAGTTAATGAAATAAATGATATTTTAAATGATAAAGAAAAAAAATATGAAATATTTCAAAAAAATTTATTAACAAAAAAAACAATTGTTATAATTATGATGATTGTAACATTTACAATAATAAATGCTGTTCCAATTATTAAAAGTAATCAATTAGAATTTTTAATAGCTATATTAGCTGTAGTAATAGTATTTTCAAGTATAACAATTCAATCAAATAAAATAGGAGCTAATATAAAAGAAGATATTTTTAGTGCTTTACTTGTTTTTGGTTTTGCAATAGGTCCCTTTGTTATTGCAATATGGCAACCAATGATGCAAGATAGAATATATGTAATTATGTATATAATAGGTATTTTATGCATAATTGGAATGGAAATAGTACTTAAAAAGTTTAATGGTAGAACAAGATATGGAAATGAAATTTTAGGTGAAATATTAGGATTTAAAGAATTCCTAGAAAAAGC
>JALFQD010000168.1 GCA_022785265.1 Clostridium sp.
ATCACTTTATTTTAGTAAAAATGCATCCTTTACAAAGAAAAAGCTTTTAAGAAAATTAACAAATGTATATACAAATACTTTTGTTTTAGAAAATACAACAGACTTATCTAAACTTACAGAACTTATAGGTGAATTTAAAAGTTCCTATTATGAAATCCCAATTATAGAGCTTTATGGAGTTGCAAGTGAAAATTGGGTGAGTAAATCTGGATATGAAGGGACAACCTATTATTTTTATGAAAATAAGAGAAAGAAATGGTTTACTTATACAAATGCAATGCCTATATTTTATGATAATGCTCCTTCTAATAATTATTATAGAAGGACAAATGCTTATGCACCTTGGGGTCTTAATTGCAAAGTTGAGGAATTAAGTAGAATTAACTTTAAGCTAGTTCATGGTAAAATAAACTCTCAAAATAGATTATCTTCAAGCAGTGAAACTAAAGGTATGGTAATAGGAAAAAGTAATTTATCAGATTTAGAAATACAAGACTATTCATTTAATAATTGGAAGAGTCTTATAGAAAAAAAGCTAAACTCTTATAATAGTGAAAGTATAGATGCAGTATTTTTAAAAGGAAAAGAATTTGGAGAATGTTCCTTTGATAAAATAAATCAAACACTTACTCTTCCTATATATGATGATGAAGAAAACATTATAAATATAAAAGTTCAATTTTCAAGAAAAACAAAATCAATGATAAAGGTATTAGAAAGATTAAGTAAAAAAAATCCACCTTTATTTTTTGGAAGAGTATTTATAAGTGAAGGAGAGCTTACATTTTATCCAATTGCATATTATAAAGACTTTGAAGTATGTAATTTAACTTAAAGATTAGCTTAAGAAAAAAAGGGGGTGAAGGCTTTGGAAGAAATATTAGCATTAATAGATGATATAGATAATATAATGGAAGATTTATTATCTAGTGGTTTTAATGCAGTTCATGATTTCACTATAAAGGAACTTGGAAGATTAGGAGCTTTAAGTGAAGGGTATGGAATGAAAACTTGTTCAGAGATGTTAAATAATTTAAAAGAAACCTTAGATAAAAAAAGACACAATTTTGATTTTGAATATGAGAAAACAATAGAAGAATATTTTAAAATTAATAAATATTTAATGCTTTGCAGAAGAAAACTTGAAGTTAATAAAGCTATAAATAATTTAAAAAAATAGCCTTGAACATATGTTCGCATAGTGGTATTATATAAAAGAGGAAAAAATAGGGGTGAGAATTTATGAATTTAAAAGAACATTTATTAAATAGAATTACTGATGCTTTTGAGGAACTTAATGTTTCTCAAGATATAATAGATGAACTTGATGAATATTTAAATGATGAAATTAATGAAAAGGAATTTTTAGCTAAGCTTCCTAAGATAGACTTTTCAAAAATTAATAAAAGAGGAAAGTCAATTCAGGCAGTAGATTCAATAATAAGACACAAAGATAAGGAATACTTAAGAAAATATATAAATGCTTTATATGAAATGGGAAGAGAAAGTGCAAATGTTGTACTTAGAAGAAATTATTACTCATTTAATTTAAATACAGTTAATGAATTTATAAATGTTGGGGTAGAAAAATACAAGGTATACTCTATGTATTTAGAGGCAAATGCTTATGAAATTAATTATTTATATAGTCATTTACTTTATGATGTATATAAATTATGTAAAAATGAGCCAGAGGAAGCTAAAAAAATAATAGAAAATTTAAAAAGCAATGATGATATATTTGCTAATGCGGCAGTTACTATAATTTCAGTATATTGTGCCTTGAAAAATTCTAATGAGCTAGAAGTTTCTAAAGAGGATGATGATTTTTATAAAAATATCTTAGCATACCTTGAAGAATCTATGTTAGATTCTATAGGAAATATGTATGATAAAAAACTTCCAGAGAATTTTGTGAAAAAAATAGTAGACTTTATAAAGAGTGATAAAGATTTTGAAGATGAAGAGTTAAAGTTTATTATAAATGCAACTAAATCCTATGAAATTGGTAATTATCTTCTTGAGTTTTTAGTAGGATTATCATATTTAAATTTTAATAATTCAAGGATTCTTAATAGGTTTGTTAAATTCTTTGCAAAAGCTACTCCAAAAGGTACCTTAGATTCAGTTTATAATATAATGCCAAGTAGATTTTATACTGAAAAAGGGATAAGGTATGAAAATTTCTATAGTGATGAAGTATATAATTTAGATAAATCTTTAGGAATTAAAGGAAAATATTATATTTTATGGTATGCTGAGAGATTTGGAGGACAAGATAAAGGAAGAGAGCTTCTTGAAAAAAAGTTTAAGGAAAACAGCAAAGCCTTTGAGGAAGCTTCAAAGATGTGTGAACCTTCTATGAG
>JALFQD010000285.1 GCA_022785265.1 Clostridium sp.
TGGTGGCTTACCGGGGAATCGAACCCCGGACACCTTGATTAAAAGTCAAGTGCTCTACCGACTGAGCTAGTAAACCACATAATAATGGAGCAGGTAGTGGGAATCGAACCCACCTTTCCAGCTTGGAAGGCTGGAGTATTACCGATATACGATACCTGCTCGTTACATACAGTTACTTAATAACTGTTTTTTTATTTTATTTCGACCTCACCAGCCGACTTCATTATAATACTATATATTTTTTTGTTTGTAAATACTTTTTTTAAAAATTTTTATAATTTTTTTGTATTATTAAAAAATAATATTTTATCCTTACCTAAAACCAGCATAAAATTTGAAACAACTTTGAGAGTAAATCCAAGTATTTCTATTTTTGCCTCACCTAAAGTCAGCATAAAGTAAGAGCAAAATAATATATTCTTCTTTTAAAACTTAACTTCTTCATTTATAATAAAATCATCATATTTATTAAACTAGGAGGTCTTTTTATTGTATAATCTTAATAATGATGATTTAGAAATTATAATTAAAAATATTATTGAAACCAAAAAAGCTGAAGAAGCTTATGGCTATATTACTGATGAATATGAATTTCCATATCCTATTGAGAAAAAATTAGAGCTTCTTAATCCTAGTGAATATGAAGATGTTATTAATATTTGTGAAGAAATTGCTGATAAAACATCAGAAAATTTAAATGGAGAATTAAATATGCTCCATAGACTTCATGAAGAAATTCAACTTATGCTAAATGAATACATAATATAAGGCTATGGCATATAAAAATTGTTATTTTGCATTAAGTTTAAGCACGTATTTCTAAAAAGCAAAGTAATAATTTCACAACCTTTTATACCATAGCCAATCTTAATTTGTTTTTAGTATTTCTATTCTTTAAATAGCTAATTTTTATTAATATTTATTCTATTGAATCACCATTAAAGTTTTTAAAATATGAAGGTTTTTTAAAATCTCCTACATTATTTTGATTTTTGTGTATCTGTTGCCTTCTTTCTCCCTTTTGCATTGGATTATTACTTCCAGGTTTATTTACTTTTTCTTTCATACAAACACATCCTTTCAGAAATAGTTTGTACCTTAAATAAAATATTATTCTTCTACTTTTAACTTTTTAAAATAATACTTTTTATCCTCTTCAGTTATTTTTCTAATAACCTTGCAAGGATTTCCTGCTGCCACTACATTATCAGGAATATCTTTTGTAATTACACTTCCAGAACCTATAACAACATTATTTCCTATTGTTACATTTGGATTTATTACAACATTTCCGCCAATCCAAACATCATTGCCTATTGTTATTGGAAATGCATATTCTTTTCCTGAGTTTCTTAAATCCTTATCTATTGGATGTCCTGCTGTATAAATGCCCACATTAGGAGCTATCATTACATTATCTCCTATTTTAACCTTTGCACAATCTAATATTGTAAGGTTATAATTTGAATAAAAGTTTTCTCCTATTTCTATGTTATAACCATAATCACATCTAAAAGGTGGCTCAAAGAAGAAGTTTTTTCCTGTTTTCCCTAAAAGCTTTTTTAATATTTCATTGCGCTTTTCAACTTCTCTTGGAGGAAGTGAATTAAATTCAAATATTAAGTCTTTTGCATGTTGACGGTCTTCAAAAAGTCCATCTAAAAAACTATCATATAGTTTCCCACTTATCATTTTTTCTTTTTCTGTCATATTAAATCCTTCATTAAAGCATCTCATCAAGATTTTTAACTAGCTCTTCTATTTCGTTTAATATTTTTATATCTCCATTTCCTGAATATTTTAAAATATTTAAAACATTTTCTTCCATATTCTTTGGAATAGTTAAGTTATTATCCTTTATTATTTTTAATATCTTCTTTTCTCCAGGATGAAGATATTTATTAAAGGCAAATATAATATCAAAATAACTTGCAAAAAGTGCTGCTACTCTATGATTTACACTTACAAAGTCATTTCTTTTTAAAGCTTTTTCTATTTGATTATAATAAGAAAACATTTCATCTTTTAAAAGAGGATAATTTTTTCTTATTATATTTTCCTTAAGCTCCTCTGGAAAATCCACACTGCATATAGTCTTAAGCTCATTTAAAATATTAGATTTATCACACAAAATAATGGAATTTTTTATACTTGATATAAAACAAGTTGTATATCCAATATCTGCCTCACAATTTACTATTGTTCTTTCAACAGAACCTCTTATCCATTTTATATCTCTATATATTATCTCAACAGGAGTATCATCTTTTAATATTCCATCATCTTCAGTTTCCCAATAAGTGTTATTAATTTCTACATATTTAAAATATTTATCACATATTTCTCTTCTTTTCTCTATTGGAACTTCTTTTGAATAGTAAAAATACAAATCATAATCAGAACCACTATCTGTTGTGTTAGTAGCTTGGGAACCACCTAATATGATTCCCTCAATTTCATCTAGCTTTGAAAATTCTAAAACTAATTCCTCAACCATTTTATTCATAAATTCCACACCCTTTTAAAACTATTTTTCTATTTTTATGATATTATCATTTTTATTTACTTCATATTCTTTATCATTGATTGTAACCTTTCCTTCATAACCCTTAATTACAAAATCAATTTCTTTATAATCTTTAGAATATCCTTTTTTGCTTTCTTCAAACTCAATTGAAAGTTCTTCTTTTAATTCACTCTTTACTTTATAATTATTAAACTCTCCATCTCTATAATTATAGCTTTCTCCATCATCTAAGTAATGAGAACACTTTCCTTTTCCAGGATAAATTTCAAAAGTTATTTTATCTAAAAGCTTTTCTCCAATATAGTTTATCTCCTCTGCATAAACTGGTATAATTGCTCCCTTTTTAATGTAAATTGGACATAAATCTAAAGGAGTTTCTCTTATTATATATTTTCCACCTTCATATTCTTCTCCATTCCAGTAATCTATCCAAGTTTCCCCTTCTGGAAGATAAACCATTCTAGCTTTGCTTCCTTGAGTTAATACTGGGGCTACAAGAATTTTATCTCCACACATAAATTCGTCATTTATTTCATAGGTATTTTTATCTTCTTGATAGTTAAATAATAATGGTCTTATAAGTGGTGCTCCATTTTCTTCTGCATATCTCATCATGTCATAAATATATGGTATAAATTTGTAACGAAGTTTAATGTATTTTCTGTTTATTTCTTCTGTTTCTTCATCAAATGCCCATGGTTCTTGGTCTCTTGTTCCCATTGCTGCATGATTTCTAAAAAGTGGAGTAAATGTACCCATTTGAACCCATCTACTTAAAAGTTCTGGGGAACAGTCATGTCCAAATCCTCCAACATCTGTTCCACAAAATGCCATTCCACTTAATCCTAAATTCATAAGCATTGGTACAGACATTCTTAAATGTTCCCATGTGCTTTGGTTGTCTCCTGTCCATATTGTAGAATATTTTTGAGTTCCTGCATAACATGCTCTTGTTACTACAAAAGGTCTCTTATTTGTTTCTTTCTTAATTCCTTCAAAAGTTGCCTTATCCATAAAGTGTCCATAAATATTATGAGCTTCCTTATGTTCTATTTTTGTTCCATCATAATCAAACATTACATCATCTGGAAGAGGTCCATTAAAACTTGCAGGCTCATTCATATCATTCCATATTCCAGAAATTCCTGCATCCATCATAATTTTTTGATTTTTAGCCCACCATTTTCTAACATCTTTATTCATAAAATCAGGATATACAGCATCTCCTGGCCATACTTCATTTACATAAGTAATTCCATTTTTATCAGTTGCATAATATCCATTTTTAAGCCCTTCATCAAATATCTTATACCCTTTATCTACCTTAACGCCTGGGTCCATTATAGTTACAACCTTAAAGCCCTTATCCTTTAATTCTTTTACCATTCCTTTAAAATCAGGGAATTTTTCATCATCCCAAGTAAATACTCTATATCCATCCATATAGTCTATATCTAAATAAATAGTGTCACAAGGAATGTCTTTTTCTCTAAAAGTATTTGCTACTTCCATAACTCTTTCCCTAGTTGGATAAGACCATCTGCATTGTTGATATCCTAAAGTCCAAAGTTGTGGAAGAGGTGTTGTTCCTGTAAGATATGTATATCTTTTTACAACCTTTTTAATACTTGGTCCATATATAAAATAATAATCTAAATTTCCATCTACTGCTGAGAAGTAATAATAATCTTTATTGTCTCTTCCCATATCAAAATGAGTTTCAAAATGATTATCAAAGAAAATACCAAAAGCTGTTTCATCCTTCATTCCTATTAAGAAAGGTATTGACTTATATAATCTATCAAAGGTTTCTCCATGAGGTGCTGGATTATCTGTATTCCAGTTAACATAATGATACCCTTTTTTATCTAAATGACCTGTTTTTTCTCCAAGTCCATAAAAATGCATATTTTCTTCCATTTTTTTAGAAACATATACCTTAAACTCATCTTCTCCACTGTTAATGCTATGTCCTTCTGCTTCTGCTAAACTATAATCTGCACTTCTTCTTACAAATGGAGCCTTTTCTCCTCTATAATCTTCACATAAAACATTTTCATCTTTATCATATATATCAACTTTAAATTCATCATATATTTTTACTATTAATTCATCAGTAGTTATTTTTATTCCATTTTTAATGCTACAAACTTCAAAATCACATTCATCACACTCTAAATTCTCAATTGCTTTAGATTGTCTTTCTGCTCTAAGTAATGGTACAAAAAAGTTTATTATCTTATCTGAGATAACCTTTACATAAGCTTCACCATTTTCATAGCATATTGTAATATCACTATCATTAACTAAGTATTCATTTAATTTTCCTAAGTTCATAAATTAATCCTCCTTACAAAGTTTATTGTAACTATAATGTTATTATATACCACTAAATTTAATAATTCTTGCAATATTCTATTTATTTCTATAATAATTCTGTTATTATTATAATATAACATTTAAGGAGATTTTTATTCATGGATGATATACAATATAACAAATTAAAGGAAAATGTAAATCATGGAGATTTTATTTTACCCTTTAAAACTTATAATGGCAAAATAGATAAAAATGACCCAATAATAAATATTCACTGGCATAATGAAATTGAAATGGTTATTGTGGAAGATGGCGAATGTGATTGTATGATTAACTTAGAAAACTTTAAGGCAGAAAAAGATGATATAATAGTTATTAAACCTTTAGTATTGCATTCTTTAACAACTCCTATTGGAAAAACTATGGATTGGAATACAATAATTTTTGATTTAAATATTTTAAAAAGTGCTATAACAGATGGATGTTTAATTAAATACTTTGCTCCAATTTTAAATAATGAGCATGAGCTTCCTAAAATAATAAAAAAATCTTCTTTAGGACATGATGAGATTTTTAAGTGTTTAAAAAATATTATAGCTATATACTCAAATAAAGAAGAGGCCTTTGAATTAGAGCTAAAATCAAATTTATTTCATCTATTAGCTTTATTTTATAAATACAATTTAGTTACTAAAAGTTCCCCTAAAAGAGAAATTTCTACAGATACTGAGCAAAAAATAAAAAATATATTAAACTATATACATAAACACTACTCAGAAAATATATCTATTGAAGATTTATCTAAAGTGTCCTCTTTTAGTGAGTATCATTTTATGAAATTTTTTAAAAAACATATAGGTATGACTTCTGTTGAATACATAAATAATTACAGACTTGAACGTTCAGCATATCTTTTATCCTCCACAGATAAATCCATTATGGAAATATCAATGGATGTTGGCTTTAACAGTGTCTCTTACTTTAATAAATTATTTAAAATTAAGTATAAACTTACCCCTAAAGAATTTAGGATAATTGAAAAAAAGAAATAAAAAAGCATAGTGAATATATTATTTTGCTCTTCCGTCGACAAGCTCCAAGTCAGGACAAAATAATATATTCACT
>JALFQD010000327.1 GCA_022785265.1 Clostridium sp.
TTTTAATGGCACTATATGCTATATCAGATTTGCATTTATCATTTAGTACAGAAAAGCCAATGGATATTTTTGGTGAAAAATGGGCTAAACATGATGAAAAGATTAAAGAAAATTGGCTTAAGCTTATAAAAGAAGAAGATACTGTTCTTATAGCAGGAGATATTTCATGGTCTATGAAGGCTGATGAGAGTTTAGCTGATTTAAATTGGATTGATAGCCTTCCAGGAAGAAAGATAATTTCAAAAGGAAATCATGATTATTGGTGGGGAAGCATAAGAAAGTTAAATTCAATGTATGAAAACACTAAGTTCATACAAAATAATTTCTTTACATATAAAGAATATGCTATATGTGGAACTAGAGGATGGGTGTGTCCTAATTCAGAGAAGTTTACGGAGAAAGATAAAAAAATTTATGAAAGAGAACTTATAAGATTAAAATTATCATTGGATGCAGCAAAGAAAAATGGATGTACAAAATTTATAGTAATGTTACATTATCCACCTACAAATGATAAATTTGAAGAGTCTGGTTTTGTAACAATATTTAAGGAGTACAATGTAGAAAAGGTCATTTATGGACATTTGCATGGACCAGCTTTAGCAAGGGTATTAAATGGTGAATATGATGGAATAGATTACATCATGACTTCATCAGATTATTTAAATTTTTGCCCTAAATGTATATTAGAAGAATAATAGGATAAAAGTATTGAAATACTATACTATAGAAAAATTATAGGGGGAGTGTTTTATGTCAATTAACAATTGGAAAAACTTTCTTATGCCTTATGAGCAAGCTGTAGATGAATTAAAGGTTAAGATTAGAAGTATAAGAAAAGAATATAGAAAAAGAAATGAATACTCACCAATAGAATTTGTAACAGGAAGGGTAAAAGAGGTCTCAAGTATTTTAGAAAAAGCTAACAAGTTTCAAATACCAATAGATAGAATTGGATATGAACTTGAAGACATAGCAGGTCTTAGAATAATGTGTCAGTTTGTTGATGATATAGATAAGGTAGTTGAACTTTTAAGATGCAGAAAAGATATGCAAATTCTTTATGAGAAAGACTATGTTAGAAATGTAAAACCAAGTGGGTATAGAAGCTATCATATGATAATAAAATATCCAGTAAATATGGCAAGTGGTCATATGGAAATATTAGCAGAATTTCAAATAAGAACTTTAGCAATGAACTTTTGGGCAACAATAGAACACTCTTTAAATTATAAATATAAAAAGCAACTTCCAAATGAATTAAAGGATAAACTTAAAAGTGCAGCAGATGCAGCCTTTAAGCTTGATGAAGAAATGCTTGAAATAAAAGATGAAATAAAAGATGCTCAAAAGCTTTTTGAGGTTAAATCAGATATTATATCTAATATAATGAATAAAATATTAATTTTAAATTCTCTTGGCAGAACAGTAGAAGGCAATAGATATGGAAAATCATTAAATAAGCTCTTAGAAGACGGGGAAGTGTGGGAATTAGATAATTTATTGTTCTGTATAAATAGGGATATAGAAAAATTTAAAGAAAGTTAAAAGTAAGATTGCTTTAAAAAGATTTTACTTTAGCTTTTTAGAAAATAATATAATTGCTTGATAATTATTATTAATTAATATAGAATAAATTATATTGATATTTATGGGGGCAAGAAATGGAAAATGAAGTTTTATTAAAACAAGTACGAGAAAACCCAATGCTACTTAAAGAAATAGAAAACCCAAGTGATGAGTTAATAAAAGCAGCAGTAAAAAGAAATGGAATTGTAATAAGATTTGTAAAGAATCCTACTTATGAAATAAAAAAGGAAGCTATAAAAAGCAATCCTTTATCAATAGAATATATAGAGCATGTTGAAGAAGATTTACAACTTTTAGCAGTAAGAATTCTTTGGAACTCATTAAGACTTATTAAAAATCCATCAAGCAGTGTTAAAGAAGAAGCAGTAAGAAGTAAGGGGTGGGCAATTCAATACATACAAAATCCAAGTGAAGAATTGTGCCTTCTTGCAGTAAAGAAAGATTATGATGCTATAAAATACATAAAAAATCCATCAAGAGCAGTTCAAATAGAAGCTATAAAAAATTATTGGGGAGCTATTAAATTTATAGATGACCCAACTTTAGAAATAAAAAGAATGGCAATAAAAAGCAATGAAGAAGCTATTAATTTTATTGTAAATTATGACTTAGATGACCTTGAGGTATTTATAGGAGATAATATAAATGTTGTTAAGTATTTGTGTGGTTCAATAGAGCCAGAAACAGTAGTAAAGGTGTTAATTAAAAAGCTAGAAGATGATGATTTTACAGAAAAGTATATAAAAGATTTTTTAAATCTTGAAGTTTTAGAAATGGATAAAATAAAGTTTATATGGGAATGTGGAAATAAAAGAGCAAAAAAAATATTAGTGGATTATACACTTTCAAAGTAGGAGAAGGTTATGAAGTATTCAGAAATTTTAAATACAGTAAATTTAATAATTGAAGTTGGAGATGTTCCTCTTATTATTGGAGAAAGTGGTATAGGAAAAACTGCTTTAGTAAAGGATTTGGCAAGAATAAATGGATATGAAACTGTAACAATAGATGCAAATTTATTAAAAGAAGGAGAAATAGGAGGGCTTCCTATTGTTAGAGATGGAAAGACCGTATACGCTACTCATTATAAATTAATAGAATTAGATAAAAAAGCTTCAAAAAATGATGGAGAAGCACTTCTTTTTATAGATGAGCTTAATAGATGTGAACATGCAGTTCAACAAGAACTAATGAATCTTATTTTAAATAGAGAAATTAATGGATATGTACTTCCACATGGAGTAAAGGTAGTGGCAGCTATGAATCCATCTAATAAATATGATAATTTTGAAAATAGTGAATATCAAGTAGTTGATATGGACCCAGCTCAAGAAGACAGGTTTGTATGGCTTAATATGGAAGCTGATATAAAAGAATGGATTAGATGGGGAATGGGAAAAGGAAATATTCATCCAGATGTTATAGAGTTTTTATCAGCTTTTCCTGCATATCTTCATACTCCAGATTCAAAAGAAAATTTAAAGGCAACTCCAAGAAGTTGGGAAAGAATTTCTAAAGCATATACACTATATAAATCTGAAGAAAAGTATTCTTCCAATATACTTCTTAATGTTGTAAAGGGAAATGTAGGAGTAAGCATAGCCACAGACTTTGCTAATTTTATATCAAATAAGAAAAAGCCTTTGATGAAAGCAGAAGAGCTATTTAGTTATGAGGTACTTCCAGAGGAAATAAAAGATGAATTATATAATGAATCACAATCAAGATTATATATTTTAGCAAAGAGTGCATTAAATTATTTAGAAGATAATAATAAAATAAGTAATATAGAATTATTCTCAGAAATTTTAAAATGTTATCCAAGAGATTTAAGACTTGGAATTATGAAGGAAATTAAAAAGGACTACTCAAAGAGCTTATATGAAGCTTTATTAGATTCAGATGAGTTTTTGGAAGCCTTCTTTGAAATATATGTAAGTATTTAAGGAGAAAAAATGAATTTTTTAGATAAAAAAAAGAGTCTTTTTGGAAAAGTAGCCAATATAGAAAGTGTAAATGAAATAGGCAATGATTATAAGAGAGAGTTTTTTGATTTTTTATCTAATATAGTTATTGATATGCTTCAAGGAGAAGATAATTTCTTTGGAGCATTTATGTTAAAAATGGAAAAAGATATTCGCTTTGATATTACTTGGCCTATTGCAACTGTTCCTAAGCTTAATGGATTTATAATGTATTTTAATCCTATATTATTTTTACAATATGAAAAGCTTGAAATGGCTGCACTTTTTAAACATGAGATATATCATATGATGTATTCACATTATAGTAGAGAAAAGACATTAAAAGATAAATATAGCAATGATGTAGTACAAATTGCATTAGATATATCTGTAAATCAATTTATTAAAAACTTGCCAGCAGATTCTAAAAGATTAGATTATGTTAACAAGGAATTTAATATTAATCTTAAAAGTAATAGAAGTGTAGAGGAATATGCAGATATACTTCAAAAAGAGTTAGAAAAGAAGGTTAAATCTTCAGATAAGGTAAAAGATAGTGATAAAATAGCAAGAAAGCTAGATATATCAAGGGCTCATGAGTTATGGGAAGGCATAGATTTAAGTAATGAAATCATAGATAATAATGTAAAAAAGATTGCAGTAAGTATTATAGAAGATAAAGCACCAGAGAATATACATAAACTTATAGCAGGATATAATAAAAAAGGAGAATTATCTTGGGAAGAAATAATAAAAAGACTTCTTCCATCTATGAGGTCAGGTTATAAAAAAACAATCATGAGAAGAGATAGAAGACAGCCAGAAAGGATAGAGCTTAGAGGAAAACTTCCTAATATGCTTCCAGAAATAACAGTAGCAATAGATATTAGTGCTAGTATGAGTGATGAAGATATTAAAAAGATAATGATAGAAATACTAGCTCTTACTCAAAGCAGAAGAGGAAAAATAACAGTTATAGAATGTGATGATGAAATAAGAAGAATTTACAAATTAAGATCACCAAAAGATATAAGAAAAAGAAAATCAAATACAGGTTCAACAGCATTTTCACCAGTTTTTGAATATATGAAGGAAAAAAATTTAAGAAATAATATTCTTATATACTTTACAGATGGTGTAGGAGAAAAAGAATTAACTGTAAAGCCAGTAAATAATAATACTATATGGGTACTATCAGGAAAAGAAGAACTTTCATTAGAAAAGCCTTTTGGAATTATAAAAAGAATAAATCAAAACAAAGTTGTTGGAGAAGGAAAAAGTTCAGCATTAGACATGATAAGAGAAGTTGTAAGCAACTTAGCAAGAGAATTTTAGTATAAAAAGGGGGAATTAGTTAATTGGAATTTAATGAAAAATTACAACAACTTAGGAAACAAAAGAATCTAACTCAGGAACAACTAGCAGAACAATTATTTGTTTCTAGAACAGCTGTTTCAAAGTGGGAAAGTGGGAAAGGATATCCTAATATTGAGTCATTAAAGAACATATCAAAATTTTTTTCTGTTTCTATTGATGAATTATTATCAAGTGATGAAGTGTTAACTATCGCTGAAACAGAGAATAAAACGAATTTGAACAGAATATATAGTTTTATTTTTGGAATTATTGATATAATGGCAGTTTTGTTTATTCTTTTACCGTTATATGGTGAAAAGCGAGAAGGATATATTTATTCTGTAAATCTTTTATCATTTAAAGATACAACTAAATTTAATTTGGTTATTTATTGGATTATATTTATAACCTTAATTGTTAGTGGAATTTTTCAATTAATATTTATTTACTTTGAAAAAGAAAAAGGAAAAAATTTTGTAACAAAATTTTCGATTGGAATAGATTTTTTTGCAATATGCTTTTTTGCAATGGCACGTGAACCTTATGTAAATATGTTTTTGTTCTTGCTATTTGCTTTTAAAATTTTAATTAAGGTAAAACAAACTAAATCATTATAAATTCGATGATTTCAGGCCTTGACACGAAAAGTATCAAGGCTTTTTTGATGTGTGAAAGTAAGTTTCTTGTAATTTTTATACACCTTGTCAATAATGAAAATGTAGCTACACAAAATTTTAGCTTATTAGAAAGGAAATGAAAAAATGAAATATTTGATTGAAACGAAGAAACTTACAAAAATTTATGGAACATATAAAGCTGTAAATAATGTAAATATTCATGTGCCAAAAGGTAAAATTTATGGATTGCTTGGAAGAAATGGAGCAGGAAAAACAACTTTGATGAGCATGCTTTTAAGATTGACAACACAAACATCAGGAGAAATTAATCTTTTTGATGGAAAATACCAAGATAACCCCAGTGAATCTTATAAAAGGATTGGTTCTATTATTGAGACACCAGGTTTTTATGAAAATCTTACAGGAAAAGAGAATTTAGAAATATTAGCAAGACTTAGAGGAATACACAAAAAAGGTAATGTAGAAAATGCGTTACATATTGTTGGATTAGACAAAGAGAATGAAAAGACTTTTGGAAAGTACTCTCTTGGTATGAAACAACGTCTTGGAATTGCTGCAGCTGTTATGCATGAGCCAGAGCTTTTAATATTGGATGAACCAATTAATGGACTTGATCCTGTAGGTATTGCAATTGTAAGAAATTATTTAGAAATGCTTTCTAAGGAAAAGGGTGTTACTATCCTTATTTCAAGTCATATTTTAAATGAAATTGAACAACTTGCAGATGTGATTGGAGTAATGAATAATGGACAACTTGTAGAAGAAGTAGAAATGAAGCAACTACATGATAGATGCTGTAAATATATTGAATTAGAAGTGTCCGATTCTGAATATGCCATTAGTTTATTAAAAAAATATCATAATATTAAGGAATATGATGTAGTAAATCATAAAATTAAATTGTATGAAACAAAACAAAATATAGGTCAAATTAATAAAACACTTGTAGAAAATGGTCTACTAGTGACAAGATTAAATATGCAGGAAGAGAGTTTAGAGGATTATTTTTCAAAACTTATTGGAGGTGAGGGTATTGCTTAATCTTATTTATTGCGAATTAGCAAAATTAAAACATTCTAAAATAGTATTTATAAGTGCACTAGGTGTTATGGCTACACCAGTTATGTTATTCATAGAATCTATACGAATACACTTTGAACACCCAGAGCAAGTCTTTACATTAGCTGATGTTTATGATAATAGTTTGCTATATATTATGTTATTAACAAATATTATGATTTATATAGCTATTACTGCTTATTTATTCAGTCGTGAATACACAGAAAAAACATTTAAAACTATATTACCAATACCAATTTCTAGAACAAAGTTGCTAATAAGTAAATTTTTCACTCTGTTTATTTGGATGACTATGCTTACTTTTGTAACTTGGGCAGGGATACTTATTTTATCAGGAATATATAATGCTATTTTTGGTATGGTTGGTTTTGGATTGTTAACTGCAATGAAATGGCTTCTTACATTTTTACTGAGCAATATTCTTATGTTCACAACAATTTCACCATTTGCCTATATTGCTATGAAAACAAAGGGATTCGTATCACCTATAATAGTTTCAGCTGTAATTGTTATGGGGAGTGCAGCTCTTTGTAATCAAGATTTTGGAGCACTATATCCTTGGACAGCTACGTTCTTTATTATCAAAGGGAAAATACAAAGTACAGGGTACCCAATTGGTTTAGTAGTAGTAATAATTGCTTTTTTGTCTATAACAAGCTTTTTAATGACATTTAATTACTTCAAAAAGGAGGATTTAAAATAGTGGAATTGAATTTTATAAAAATTTTAAAAGTTATTTTTCTTGGTATTATAGAGGGAATTACAGAATGGTTGCCAATTAGTAGTACAGGACATATGTTGTTAGTTGATGAATTTATATCACTTGATATGAGCATATCATTTAAAGAAATGTTTTTTGTTGTGATTCAGCTTGGTGCTATTCTTGCAGTTGTCATTATTTTTTGGAGGAAGATGTTCCCATTCCAATTTAAAAACAAATCACAAACTTTTGTAAAAAAAGATATTTTTTCTTTATGGTTAAAAACAGCAGTAGCATGTATTCCAGGTGCAATTGTTACTATTTTATTTGATGATTATATTGATGAACATTTTCATACTCCTGTAGTTATTGCAAGTGCTCTTATTATTTATGGAGTTATTTTTATAGTGATTGAAAAAAATAATAAAAAAAGAATACCAAAAATAAAGAATCTTGATGAAATAACCTATAAAACAGCTTTTTTAATTGGATTATTTCAAGTATTGTCAATAATTCCAGGAACTTCTCGTTCTGGAGCTACAATTATAGGTGCATTATTAATTGGAGTGTCTAGAGTAATAGCTGCTGAATTTACATTTTTTTTGGCAGTTCCAGTTATGTTTGGTTTAAGTGCTTTAAAAATTATAAAATTTGGCTTGGCTTTTACTAATACAGAGCTAGTAGTATTGCTTATAGGTATGCTAGTTGCTTTTGTAGTATCTATTGTGGTAATTAAATTTTTAATGAGCTATATTAAATCTCATGATTTCAAAATATTTGGTTGGTATCGAATTGTACTAGGAATAATAGTATTAATATATTTCTTAGTAATATAAAAATAATATTCTTTAAATAAAAAGCATTATTAAAAAGTAAAATTATAATAAGTAATCTTCTTTATTAATAACGCTTTTTATTTAAAATATTTATATTTTAGTGACATCCACCACCACAACTAGCACATCCGCCACCTTCTGGTGCTTTAACTGGTCTTAAAGAAAGACCTCTTCCTTCATTTTCTTCAGATGAAAGAATTATAAATCCTTCAAATTCTTCAATTAAAGTTTTTTCTGCTATGAAAGTTATATCATTAACAACTTCAGATATATCTTCATCTCTTACTTCGCTTACTGAAATATTAAAAACAGGACCACTGCATCCATATCCAGCTAGGTTAATTCTTATGTTGTAATTATCAACATTATTTTCTGCTAAGAAATCTTTAAATTCCTTACATGCTTCATCACTTATATTTATATATTTCAAAAATGTTCACCTCTTTATATTGATTGCTACTTGATAATTTTTATCATATGTTTAGTATATCATATATTATTTTCATTTCAAGGGGGATAAAAAAATTCACCCTAGACAAATAAGAAAATTTGATATAAAGTATATGAAAAAGAAGAGTTTAAGGAGGGTTAAATTATGGTAGGTCATATAAGTGATAGCAATTTTGAAGAAGAAGTTTTAAAGGCAAAAGGAGTAGTTGTTGTGGACTTTTTTGCAACTTGGTGTGCTCCATGTAAAATGCTTGCTCCTGTATTAGAGGAAATATCTGAAGAGGTAAAGGAAGCTAAAATAGTAAAAATTGATGTTGATGAAAATCCATTAGCAGCAAATATGTATCATGTTTCAAGTATTCCAACAATAAAAATCTTTAAAGATGGAGAACTTAAAGATAGCAAGGTAGGATTTCAACCTAAAGAATTTTTAAAAGAAGCAATTGAAGAATTAATTTAACAAGAGAATCTCCCATTTTTATAAGTGGGAGTTTTTTATACTATTAGGAAATTATATATTTTGAAAACTGTGGATAACTTGCTAAGTTAACGATAAAGCTTAATAAAAGAAACAAGTTTAAGAATTTCCTTTCATTTTGTTAGAAAGTATTAATTATTATTTTGCGTTGACTTGGAGCCTGTCGACGGAAAAAGCAAAGTAATAATTAATACTTTTTTAAAATAAAAGTGTATATAAAATTAGTATTATGTTATAATCATAACTTATATACAATAAAAAAATTAAAGGGGTTGATTTAGATGAAGAAAACCACAATTGCTTTTTTTGATATTGATGGAACAATTTATAGAGAAGGTCTTATAACGGAAGTCTTTAAAAAGATGGTTAAGTTTGAAATAATAGGTGGAGAACGTTGGTACAATGAGGTAAAACCAGAATTTACAAAATGGGACAAAAGACAAGGAGACTATGACCTTTATCTTCAAAAAATGATTGATGTGTATATGGAAGCGATAAAAGGATTAAAAAAAGACCAAATTGAATATATTGCAAAAAGAGTTATAGAACAAAAGGGAGATAGAGTATATACCTTTACAAGAGATAGAATAATGTGGCATAAAAAGCAAGGACATATAACCATAGCAGTGTCAGGTTCTCCTTATGAATTAGTTAAAGAGATGGCAAAAAAATATGGTTTAACAGATTTTAGGGGAGCAGTTTATAAAATAGATGAAAATAATCTATATACAGGGGAAGTTATACCAATGTGGGATAGCAAAAGTAAAGAAAAGGCTATTTTAGAGCTTATAGATATTTATAATGGAGATTTAGAAAAATGCTATGCTTATGGAGATACAGGAGGAGATTATACAATGCTTAAAATGGTTAAAAATCCATATTGCATGAATCCTACAAAAGAATTATTAAATAAGGTA
>JALFQD010000065.1 GCA_022785265.1 Clostridium sp.
AAAGGATGATATTTTAGGTAAGCATATTCTTACAATACCTAAGTTAGGTTATGTAATGAAGTTCTTATCATCAACAACAGGTATTATATTAATAGTTGGTCTTATATTAGCAGTTATATTCTGGGAGATAACTGAACCTAAAAAGGATGAAAACGATGAAAAAGAGGAGGCAGTACAGCAGGCAAAACCAGCTGTAGAAGAAGCTCCTAAAAAGAAAAAGATTCCTTTTAATTTACCTAAGAAGGTACAAAAAGAACCTATAGAAGAAGAAATAGAAACAATTCCTCAGAATGTGGTAAAGAATGAAACAGAAATTCCTAAAGAAAAAACTGTTACTCATGAAGAGAAAAAGCCTATAAAGGCTGAACCAATAGTAGATGATAATGATGACAGAGTAGACTTAATAGCAGAGCTTACTAAACTTAGAGAAGAAAAAAAGAAAATTTTAGATGCTCAAAAGCTTTTAGATGAAGCAAGAAAGAAAGAAATTGAGGATATGAATAAAAAGCTTGAAGATGCTTTAGAAGAAAATAAAAATATTACAAAGGCATCAAAGGTAAATGGAAATGTAATAAATTCTCAAAATAATGTGCCAATAGGACAACAAGGAATGCAAATGCAAAATGGATTTGTTCCAAATGGATATATGCAACAACAAAACGTTTATGCTGGACAAGATGTTAATAACTCCCAATCAAACGGATATGTACAGCAACCAAATGCTTATGTTGGACAAGATGTTAATTCTCAACAAAATGGATACATACAACAACCAAATGGATATATGTATCAAAACAATAATCCATATGCACAACCAAATCCTTTTATAAATCAAGAGCAAAATCAATTAAATGAACAGGCTCAAATTGAACAACAAGGAACTTCTAATCAAGGTTTAAATCCATTTGAGGCACCAAAGATGAAGATAGAAGAAAAGAAACCTTCAAAGCCTAAAAATGATAGAACTTTAAAGCTTATAAGAACATTAGCAGGAATAAATATCACATCAGAGGATATTGTAAAGGCAACTGGAATTGCATTAGAAAAAGTAAACAGACTTAAAGATGCAGATAGGGTTGTTACTATAGCAAAGAATTTATTGGACATGAATATGGCAATGAATGATGTTGTGCTTGCAACAGGATTAAGTGAAGAAAGATTAAAGGAAATAATGTCTGAAGAAGAGTCAGTTCAATTTGATGAAAATTGGGAAGACGAAAGAATATTGAATATAGCTAGAAAGCTTATAGATACCAATATGTCATTAGAAAAGATAGCACAAGCGACTGGATTAAAGGTAACAAGAGTTGAAAGAATAAAAGAACAATATAGAGTTATTTCAATAGCTAAAAATCTTTATTCTATGGGAATGTCTTATGAAGATATAGCACATGCAACTGCATTAACAGTTGGAGAAGTTAAAGCTTATGTTTTAGAGGAACCAGTAAATTATGAAGACTATGAAGAAAATACAGTAGCAGATGTAGTTAGAAACTTATTAACTATGCAAATGCCTATAGAAAATATAATAAAAGCAACTAATTTAACATTAGAAGAGATTAGAACAGTTAAGGAAGATATAGAAATGGAAGCTATAGCAAAGAATTTAATAAATATGAAGATATCTTCTAAATATATTGCAGAAGCAACTGGTTTATCTATAAGTAGAGTTATGAAGCTTAAGGGTAATGATGATATTATTGAAATAGCAAAGAATTTATTACAAATGGGCTTGGAAGAAGAAGAAGTTTCAGAAATTGTAAATCTACCAATGGATGTTATATCTGTTATAGAAGTAGAATCATTAAAAAAGAAAGATATTATATCTATAGATTTTGGAACTGTTAAATAGCTATAAGAAATGTGCAGACATAACGTTTGCACATTTTTTTTGATTATAAAGAAATTTTATTAAGGGTAAACTAAGAATAAATTTTTAATATTAATAATAAAGTTTATAAAAAAGTAAGTCATATGTTATAATAGAGAATATTAATGGGTAATGGAGGATTTTTTTATGAAAAAAGTAAAATATATAGGAATGATTTTTTTCCTATGTTTTGCATTAATAAGTTCTTTTGTATGTATTCCTTATGTAAATATTATGGCTGATGAAGACCAAGACCTAGGGGGAGAAGAGTTTTGGTGTCCTGTAAATGGAAAGGATTATGAGTTTACAGTAAATAACACATGGAATGAGGAAGGATATATAGATTATATTGAGTTTGATGATAGTTATATAAAAAATACAAGCTTAGGAGAAAATTATACATTAGAAGAAGCTATGGATAATGGTATTATTAGCAAATATAATGTGAAGATAACTATGGATGATAAAAAATATGGAAAGGCAGATATTTTTTCTGGAAAGTTAAGTGAGTTAAAAGGGTTAAAGCTTAAGGTTACTAATGTATATTTAAAATTAAATACTTATGTAAGCTTTAAAATGAGTATTTCAATAGAAGGGGGAGAAATTCCTAATGAAGATGGTATAATTGAAAGATATACATATATATTTAATCCAAAAGTATATAAGTCATCTTTGAGCAAAGAAGAATATGAAAATGAAAACAAAAATACAACAAATAAAGAATCATTTCAAGATAAAGAAATAATAAGAACAGAAGACCCAATATATACGCAAGCAGTAATTTTAGCAGTAGTATTAGTTATATCTATGGAGGCAATGGTTATATTAATTAGAAAATATTATATAGAAGAGAGGGGATAAAATTGTCATATAGCTAGGGTAATTTAGGGGGTATATATTGTGAAAAAAAGGCAATTTAATAAAAAAATATTAAGGTTAAAAGATAAAATTTTAAATCCTTTTATGAAAAGTAAAAAAACAATAATAATTAACAATAATTTAGAGGAAGATAATATTAAACAAGAAGAAGTTATAAAAGAACAAAAAAATATTTCAGAAGAAAAATTAATTATTAATAAAAAACCAAAAGAAGAAGTTAAAGAAGATAAATATCAAGATATAAAAAATGAAAATTTTTCACAAAACGAAGAAACTAAATTTGAACCTATACCTGACCAATATAAGATTACTTCAAAATACAAAAAAATAGTAAGTGAGTTAATAAGTGTTAATATGGAAATAGAAGATATATCAAAAGTAGTAGATATGCCTATTAATGCTTTAATACATATTAGAGAAGATGAAATTTTTTCATATGTGGTAAAGAAAATGTGGGAGCTTGATTTTTCTATTGAAAGCATTGTTGAGGTTACAGGATTAAAACTTAAAAAAGTTGCAGATATTATAATAAACTCTGAAAAGTTTAATGAGGTTGAAATTGAAAAAGGAAAACTTGGAGATATAATAAAAAATCTTTTAAAAATGAATATATCAATAGATGTAATATCAGAGGCTTCTGGTCTTTCTATAGAAGAAATAGGAAAATTTATAGATAATAGTGGAGTTAATATAATAATAAGAAATTTACTGCATATGAATGTACCTATAGAAATAATTATAAAGGTTACTGGATTAAGTATTGAAAGTATAGATGCATTAAATCGATAAGTAGGAAAAATTTATTTATTTTTTAAAAATATATCATTAAAATTTAGAGATTTTTACAAAAAACTAAAGTATTCTTTGTAATCTTTATCAATGGCTGTAAACCATATCAGAGGGTATAATAGTGTTATGGAAAAAGTTCAAAGAAAAATAAATATTTAATTAAAAATTAAGGAGGAAATTGAACATGGCAAGTCTTTCATTGAGAGGAATTTATAAAATATATCCAGGAGATGTATGTGCAGTTAAGGATTTTAATCTAGAAATAGCAGATAAGGAATTTATCGTATTTGTAGGACCATCAGGATGTGGTAAGTCAACTACATTAAGAATGATAGCAGGATTGGAAACAATTTCAAAAGGTGAATTATATATAGGGGACAAGCTAGTAAACGATGTAGAACCAAAGAACAGAGATATAGCAATGGTTTTCCAAAGCTATGCATTATACCCACACATGTCAGTTTTTGATAACATGGCATTTGCATTAAAGTTAAGAAAAGTTCCAAAGGCAGAAATAGAAAAGAAGGTTACAGAAGCTGCTAGAGCACTTGAAATAGAACATTTACTAGACAGAAAGCCAAAGGCTTTATCAGGAGGACAAAGACAAAGAGTTGCGTTAGGAAGAGCTATAGTAAGAGATGCTAAGGTATTCTTAATGGACGAACCTTTATCAAACTTAGATGCTAAGTTAAGAGTTCAAATGAGAACAGAAATTTCTAAATTACATCACAAATTACAAACTACTTTCATATATGTAACACATGACCAAACAGAAGCTATGACAATGGGTACAAGAATAGTTGTTATGAAGGCAGGTATTGTACAACAAGTTGATACTCCACAAAATATCTACAATTACCCAACTAATAAGTTCGTTGCAAGCTTTATAGGAAGCCCTCAAATGAACTTTATAGATGGTAAGTTAGCTTTTGAAGGTGGAAAAGTTTATGCTACTTTTGATGGAGAAAAGATTCTTTTACCAGAAGAAAAAGCAATTAAGTTAAATGAAGCTTTATTAAGAGATAAGGTTGTAACATTTGGTATTAGACCAGAACACTTAAGTGATGACGAAGAATTAATTGACGAAAAGCCAGATGAAGTAATTGGAGTAAGAGTAGAAGTTGTTGAATTAATGGGTGCTGAAAGTTATATTTACACTAAAAATGCAGGAAGTAGCATAACTATTAGAGTTAATGGAACAACTTCATTAAAGGTTGGAGATAAAGCAAGAGTTCATGTAGATCCAACTAAGATACATGTATTTGATAAAGAAACAGAAGTAAGATTAGCATAATTTTAAAAAATTTATTTGAGAGGTGTGTATATGAATATGCTGGTTAAACTTATGAAGGAGATTGAGGAAATAGCTAAGATTCCTTTTAAGTTAAAAAAATTAGTAGGAGACATTTATACATCTCCAAATTTTTCCATAGAAAATGGATATGTGCAGACTAGATTAAAATTATCTGATGAAGAATTTGTATTACAAGTAGCTAAAGAAGATGAAAGGGTTTTACCTCTTTTATCAAGTGCTATAATGACAAATATAAAAACTTTTAATTATAGAAAGCTCAATATTATTTTAGAACTTATAAATGAAAGAAGTATTGAAGAGGATGAATTAAGAAGAGTTTATCCATTTCTTATGAATGAGTTTCAAATGCTTTATATCTATACAGAAAAAAGCTTTGAAGAGGTTTTTTTAATAGTTCAAAGTGGGTATAGCCAAGAAGAAACTATTGTTATGGAATATCAAGGAAATATTCTTGTATTAGGAGAATTGGATGATATTTATGAGCATGCAGAAAGTCTTTTAGAAACAATAACATCTGATATAAGTGGAAAAGTTATTATAAGTTATTGGAATATAGAAAAATATACTGATTTAGGAAATGCCTTAAAAAGTTCTATAAAAAAAATAGAATTGGTTAAAAAATATAATATTTCTGTAAATATATTAGGTGAAAATGACCTTATATTTGAGGAAATGGTGGATAATATAAATGAAGATAAAAAGCAGGAACTTATAAATAAATTCTATAATGCTTTTATCAAACTTGATGGTGAAATGATAAAAACAATAGAAGAGTTCTTTAATTGTGGTTTAAACTTAAGTGAAGCTGCAAAAGAATTATATATTCATAGAAATACTCTTATATATAGATTAGAAAAAGTAGAAAAATATACAGGTTTTGATATTAGAGATTTTAATCAGGCAGCTTTGTTTAAGGTTATATTTGTACTTTTTAAAAAAGAAAAATTAAAAAAAATTTAAAAAAATTAAAAAAGTACTTGAAAATGTTTGCACAAGGTAGTAAAATAAAAGTGAAGTTGGAAACGGTGCCGAATATTTAATAATAAGGGACAAGCTTCCATAAAAAAATATATTATTTAAACTTAATTAGAATTGAATCTTAAAATAAGATTTAATATATATTTAAGGACAAATATGAGGAGGAATTTAATATGATGAGTAAACGTACAAAAGTTTTAGCAGCTGCAATGGCTACAATGATGATGGCTTCAGTATTTGTAGGCTGTGGAGACAGTAATGATGGAGGTTCTTCAAGTTCTGGTTCTTCAAGTTCTGGAAAAACAGAAAAAACAGAATTTGCTAAAGAAATAGTAGTATGGAACCACTTAACAGAAGCTGAACATGAAGCTTTAAAGCCAATAGTAGAACAATGGGGAAAAGATAATGGAGTAACTATTACTTTCCAAAATGACCAAAATGATATGCAAGGTTATATGGATGCAGCTAAGAGTACTTCAGGACCAGCTTTATACTTCGGTATTTCAGCAGATAACTTAGGAACTGGTCAAAAGGCAGGATACTTAGAAGAAGTTCCAGATGGAGTAATTGATGAATCTAAGCTTTCAGAATCTTGTTTATCAGCTGGTAAGTGGGATGGAAAGTATTATGCAGTTCCAATAGCTCAAGAATGTGTAGCTTTATTCTATAATACAGATAAGTGTCCAGAAGTTCCAGCAACTATGGAAGATTTAGTTAAGAAGGCTAAGGATGAAAAGTTAGGATTTGAATATGATATAACTAACTTCTATAATTCTTACTGCATGTTATCAGCTCAAGGTGGATATGTATTTAAGAACACTGGAGATGGTCTTGATGTATCTGATGTTGGATTAGGAAATGATGGTGCTGTTAAAGGTCTTACATTCATGAAGAGCTTAGTTGATGATGGATTAATGACAGCTGATATAAGTGGAGACAAGGCAAGAGATGACTTTAAGTCTGGTAATACTGCATTCTATATTTCAGGACCATGGGATGTTTCTTCAATGAAGGAAGCTGGTGTTAACTTTAAGGTTGCTCCTATCCCAACATTAGGTGGAAAGAACCCAAGCCCATTCTTAGGTGTACAAGCAGCATTTGTTAACTCTCAAGCAGGAGATAAGGAAAAAGCTACTGCATGGGAATTACTTAAGTACTTAACATCTAGCGAAGAAGTTGCTAACATATTATTAGAAAAAGGAAACAGAATTCCAGTTGCTAAGAGTGTTATAGAAAGCGATAGCTTTAAGGCTAATGAATTAATGGCAGGATTCGTTGAACAAGCAGAATTTGCTACTCCAACACCAAACGTAAAAGAAGTTTCATATATGTGGGATCCAGGTGCTAACGGAATCAAGGCTGTTCTTCAAGGAAAATCAACTCCAGAAGAAGCAGGAGCTAAGATTGTTAAAGATATGCAAGATCAAATGGAATAAGATTTCCTAAATTAAATTAAAAAGGAGGAGAAAAACTCCTCCTTATTTTTCTAAAAACTACTTATAATATGTTTAATAATTTATTGAAAGGGGACTTTTTTACTATGGCAGTAGAAAATAAGAAGAATACACAGATTGCAATACCTTATTTGTTACCAGCAACTATTGCAATATTTATATTTACAGTATTACCAATATTATATACTATATTCATCTCATTTACAGACTATTGTGGTGATAATAGATTAAATGGTACTTGGAAATTCATAGGAATAGATAATTTCTTACAAATATTCAATGGTAAATTCTCAGCGTCATTATTCCCAGTATTTTTATGGACAGTAATATTTGCATTTTTATCAACTGCAGGTTCATTCTTAGTTGGACTTATAGCAGCATTACTTTTAAACAATGAAAATGTTAAAGAAAGAGCAATTTATAAAGCTATTTTAATATTACCATGGGCACTTCCAGTAACAGTTGCTATACTTTCTTGGAAAGGTCTTTTACATGGTTCAGAAGGTGCTATAAATAATATATTAGTTTCATTAGGAATAATGTCAGATAGTAATAGAATCCTATGGCTAGAAGATCCTTTCTTTGCAAGAATGTGGTTAATATTAGTTAATATATGGCTTGGATTCCCTTACATGATGAATATTTGTCTTGGAGCTTTAGCATCAATTCCTAAAGATTATTATGAAGCAGCTGATGTTGATGGAGCTAACAAATTAATTCAATTTGTAAAGATTACATTACCATCATTAGCAAACACAGCTTATCCATTATTAATATCATCATTCTCATTCAACTTTAATAACTTCGGTTCAGCATACTTGATTACAAATGGTAATCCGGCAGGAGAAAGCGTTTATGCAGGTAAAACAGATATCTTGGCTTCAGTTATATATAAATTCGCTGTTAAGAAAGAATTATATGCAACAGGTGCAGCATTAGGAATTATAGTATTCGTAATACTTGCAGCAATATCTTATGCACAAATGAAGTTATCTGGACAATTTGAGGAGGTAAAGTAATATGCAGATGTCTAAAAATAATGATATAAAATATGAACCATATGTAGATAGATTAACACCAGCACAAAAAACAAGTGCTTGGTTATGCAGAATTGGCTTATGGATATTAATGTTAATTGTATTATTCCCAATATTACTTGTATTTACCACTTCAGTTATAAAGGGTAATTCATTTACTACAAGTCTTTTCCCAAAGACATTTACTTTAGCTAACTATAAGATGGTTCTTACAGAAATGGGATTTACAACTTGGTTATGGAATTCACTTAAGGTTTGTACCACAATAGCAGTAGTTCAATTATTATTAACAATACCAGCAGGTTTTGCATTTTCTAAGATAAGATTTAAGGGAAGAAGTAAAGGATTAATGTTCTTGTTAATACTTCAAATGTTCCCAGTTTCAATGGCATTACCAGCTATGTTAAGTATAGTTTATAAATTTAATGGTATGGATAGTTTAATATGGCTTGTATTAATTCAATGTGGTGGTAGTGCATATAATGTATGGCTTATGAAAGGTAATATGGATGGTATTCCAGATGACTTAGTAGAAGCAGCTTATGTTGATGGAGCAACTACTTTCCAAACATTCATTCAAATAATATTACCATTAATTAAGAACATGCTATTAGTAATATTCTTATTTGCATTCATAAATGCATATAGTGAAATTATTTATACAACAGCAATCATTAAAGACCAAGCAAAATGGACAATGTCTATTGGATTATATAGTTTTGTTAATAAATCACAAGGTATATGTTGGACTGAATATTCAGCAGCAGCTATCTTAGCATCATTACCAATAGTTATTATATTCATGTCATTACAAAAATTCATAGCTAGTGGATTAACAGCTGGTTCAGTAAAGGGTTAATAGTTAATACTTAAGATTTCGTTTAATAAATATTAGCACATTATAAGTAAAAATATAAAAATTCCTATTTAATAGGAATTTTTATATAATATATTTATGGGAACGGTACCAAGATTGTTTTAAAAAGGGATGCTTTTAGGAGGCTTAATAATGAATATTAAGGACGTTGCAAGGTTAGCTGGAGTTGGTGTTAGTACAGTATCTAGGGTAATTAATAATCATCCTGATGTTAAGGAAAGCACTAGAGAAAAGGTTAACAGAATAATTAAAGAAAGCAATTATATCCCTAATAATAGTGCTAGAATTTTAAAACAAAATAATTCTATGAATATAGGAGTGTTAGTAAAAGGTGTATTTAATCCATTTTTCTCTGAAATGTTGAATGTTATAGGTAATATCATAAATGCTTCAAAGTATACTATGATATTACAACAAAATGATTATACCTTTAATGATGATTTTGATACATTAAGATCATTTATAAAGGAAAAAAGACTTCAAGGGGTAATATGCCTTGGTGGTAATTTTGAAAATGTTACACCAGAGGAAATGGAAGCTTTAAATGTTCCTGTAATATTAACTTCTGTCAATACTACAGTTGCTAAAGGAAAGGGGCTTTATTCAACAGTAGGTATAGATAATGAAGAAGCAGCATATAAAGCTACAAAGTATTTAATAAGCTTAGGTCATAGAGATATAGCAGTAATGATTGGTGAAGAGAATGACTTAGGAATGAGTTATTCAAGATTAATGGGATATAAAAAGGCTATAGATAAAGCTGGAATACAGTTTGATACACAAAAGCTTCTTGTTGGAGGATATTCATCAAGAATAGCATATGAAATGATGAAAAAATATTTAAAGGAAAAGAAAAACTTTATATCAGCAATATTTGTAACAGCAGATACAATGGCCATAGGAGTAGCAAAAGCTATTGTAGATTCAGGATTAATAATTGGAAAAAACATTTCGCTAGTTGGTTTCGATGGGTTAGATATAAGTGAATATTACAATCCTGGAATTACAACCATAAGACAACCTAAAAAGGATATTGCTGAAGAAAGTGTAAATCTATTGTTAGATATTTTGAGTAAAAAGGGGACGCATAAAAATCTAATCTTAGAAACAGAACTCGTAAAAAGAGAATCTACTGTTGAGTATAAGGGCTTAACAGATTTAACTTATGATAAAAATATAATTTAGTTAGGAGGATAATTAATGAGCAGAGGAGCAGGAATTTTAATGCACATAGCTTCATTACCTGGTGAGTATGGTATAGGGACATTAGGAAAAGAAGCATTTAAATTTGCAGAGTTTTTGGAGACATCTGGTTTGAAATATTGGCAAATTTTGCCCTTAGGACATACTAGCTATGGTGATTCACCATATCAATGTTTTTCAGCTTTTGCAGGAAATCCATACTTTATCAACTATGATATATTAAGAGAAGAGGGAATTTTAAGAGAAGAGGATTATAAAAATGAAAATTATGGCAATAATCCAGAAAAAATAGATTATGGAGTAATTTTTGAGTCTAAAAATAAGGTGTTAAAGAGAGCTTATGGAAATTTCAAAAAGGGTAATTTGAAAGAATTAGCTCAAAAAGTAGAAAAATTTAAAGAAGAAAATAGTTTTTGGTTAGAGGATTATTCATTGTACATGGCTTTAAAAAATCATTTTAATTTAGTTTCATGGCAAGAATGGCCAGATGATATTAAAAAGAGAGAACCAGAAGCAATTCAAAAATATAAAGAATTATTAGAAGATGAAATAGAATTCTGGTCATTTGTTCAATATTTATTTTTTGAACAATGGAATGCATTAAAGGATTATACAAATTCTTTAGGAATTAAGATAATAGGTGATATTCCTATATACGTAGCAGAAGATAGTGTTGATGCTTGGAGTGCTCCAGAAAACTTTAAGATGGATTTAAAAGAAATGAAACCATTATTTGTAGCTGGTTGTCCTCCTGATATGTTCTCTGAAACAGGACAATTGTGGGGAAATCCTATCTATGATTGGGATGCTATGAAGAAAAATAATTATAAATGGTGGATTTCAAGAATAAAAGAAAGCTTAAAATTATATGATATAGTTAGAATAGACCATTTTAGAGGCTTTGAAGCTTATTGGCAAATTCCTCATGGTGAACCAACAGCAGTTAATGGAGAGTGGGTTAAAGGTCCAGGAATGTCATTATTTAATGCTATTAAAGAGGAACTTGGAGAAATTAACGTCATAGCAGAAGACCTTGGTTTCTTAACAGAAGAGGTTAAAGAATTCTTAGCTGAAACTGGATATCCTGGAATGAAGATATTAGAATTTGCTTTTGGTGGTGGAGATAGTGAATACTTGCCACATAACTATATTAAAAATTGCATAGCTTATACAGGAACTCATGATAATGATACTTTCTTAGGATGGTTTGAGAAAACTGGAAGCAAGAAAGAGGTAAGAAATGCAATAAGATATTTAGGCTTAAATGAAGAAGAAGGATATAATTGGGGATTTATTAGAGGTATTTGGAGCAGTGTTGCAGATACAGCTATAGCTCCAATGCAAGATTTCTTAAATTTAGGACATGAAGCAAGAGTTAATTTACCATCCACACTAGGCATAAACTGGCAGTGGAGAGCAAAAAAAGAAGATATTAATGAAAATCTTGCAAATAAGATATATAAATTTACTAAATTATATGGAAGATGTGAATAATATATTTTTTATATAATTTAGTGATTTAAAAAGGACTGCTATACATTAAAAAGTTTATTGTATGCAGCCTTTTTGTTTTATGAGATTATATATTTGAATAAATTAAATATATAAAAAATTTATTGTAAAATACATTCTAATTGGTCTAATTGTTCTAAGCTAGTTTTTAATTTACTATTTAAGTTTTTTACTTCAGCATCAAGAGTTAGTAACAAAAGCTCTTCTGTTTCACAAAGACAGCCAGAGTTACAAAGACTTTGTGCTAAAAAAACTAAATTAGCTTTAATTTCTGCTAAGTCTACTTTCATATTACATAAATCATCATCTAAATTTCTAATAATTCTTACCGCAGGATTTCTAAACTCGCAAGGTGCATCTTCACAAGGACAGTTATTCATTGTATTGCAACAATCATATATATTAGTATCCATAATTCTCCTCCTTTAATTATGATGTAAAATCATATAGTTTATAATATGAAAAAAATACTTAAGAAGTTAAAGAAATTTTTTGCATTGACATATGAATAATTAAGGTATATCATAAACTTAGAATTTAATAAATCTTCGGGGCAGGGTGAAATTCCCTACCGGTGGTTATAGCCCACGAGCTAATTTAGCATGATTTGGTGAAATTCCAAAGCCGACAGTATAGTCTGGATGAAAGAAGAAAGTTTATATAGTTATAAGTCTATATTTATTTAGTATATTTGCTCTGAAATATTTTTATTTCAGAGTTTTTTTAATAAATTATGTAGTTTTATAATTAAATATTTTGATGATTACTTATGTCCTGAGCTTTTAAAGTTCGGGACATTTTTTATATTATTAAGAATTTTAAATTGTGGATAATTTGTCAAATCAATAAAACTATAACTATTGAAAATACATATTTAATTAGTAATAAAAGGGGCGATATATGTTGAAGGAAGAATATATGGCATTAGCCTTAGAACTTGCAAAGAAAGGAATTGGAAGAGTTCATCCTAATCCTATGGTTGGAGCTGTTATTGTTAAAGATGGCAAAATATTAGGGCAAGGCTACCATCAAAAATGTGGGGAAGGTCATGCAGAGGTAAATGCTTTTAAAGATGCAGAGGAAAGAAATGAAAATGTAGAGGGAGCAGAAATGTATGTTACCTTAGAACCTTGTTCACACTTTGGAAAAACTCCTCCTTGTGCAGATAAAATTATAGAAAAGAAAATTTCTAAGGTATTTATTGGAACGTTAGACCCTAATCCATTGGTTGCAGGAAGAGGAGTAAAAAAGCTTAAAAATGCTGGAATTGAAGTTGAGTATGGAATATTAGAGAGTGGATGTTATAAGCTTAATGAAGTTTTTATGAAGTACATAGTAAAAAAAGTTCCTTTTGTTGTTATGAAAACAGGAATGTCATTAGATGGGAAGATTGCTACTTATTCTGGAGAATCCAAATGGATTACTGGAGAAAAATCTAGAGAGGATGTTCATAAGCTTAGAAATGAACTTACAGGAATAATGGTTGGAATAAATACTGTTTTAAAGGATAATCCAGAGCTTACATGTAGAATTGAGGGAGGAAGAAATCCTATAAGAATAGTTGTAGATAGCAATTTAAGAATTCCTATGGAGTGTAAAATTGTAAATACAGCCGAAGAAGTTGAAACTATTGTTGCAACAACTGATAAATCTAACTTAGAAAAGAAAAAGAAACTTGAAAGAAAAGGAGTTAAGGTTATAGTAGTTCCATCAAAAAATGAAAAGGTTGATTTAAAAGAGTTAATGATAATTCTTGGAGACTTAAAAATAGATAGCATACTTCTTGAGGGAGGAGGAACATTAAACTTTTCTGCCTTAGAACAAAAAATAGTAGATAAGGTTAAAATTTATATTGCTCCTAAGATAATAGGGGGAGAAACTTCTAAAACTCCAATTGAAGGAATTGGAATTAGGAATTTGAAGGATGCATTTAAAATAAATAATTTGTCAGTTTCAACAATGGGAGAAGATATCTTAATTGAAGGATATGTAGAAAAAGGAGATGAAACCTAGTGTTTACAGGGATTATTGAAGAAGTTGGAGAGGTAAAATCATTAAAAATTGGTAGTGAATCCTCAAAACTTACTATTAAGGCTCATAAGGTTCTAGAAAAAACATTAATAGGTGATAGCATAGCTACTAATGGAGTGTGTCTTACAGTTACAAATATAAATGAAAATAGTTTTGAAGCTGATGTTATGGAAGAAACCTTTAGAAGAAGTAATTTAGGAAATCTTAAGCTTGGAAGTAAGGTAAATTTAGAGAGAGCATTAACACTAGATAAAAGGCTTGGTGGTCATATTGTGAGTGGACACATTGATGGATGTGGAAGGGTTCTTTCATTGATAAAAGAAAAAAATGCAGTATGGGTTACTATAGGTGCAGATAAAAAAATTCTTAAATATATTATAGAAAAGGGTTCAATAGCAATTGATGGAATAAGCCTTACAGTAGCTTATGTAGATGAGGAGGTATTTAAAGTTTCAATTATACCTCACACAGGAGAGGAAACTACTTTATTAACAAAAAAGCCAGGAGAAAGTGTAAATCTTGAATGTGACATGATTGGAAAGTATGTTGAAAAACTTTTAGGTTTTAATAATAAAGAAGAAAAGAAAGAATCTAACATAACAGAAGAATTTTTAAGAAACAATGGATTTATATAAATTATGAATTAAAAATAAAATAGATAAAAAAGGAGGGTTTAGTGAGGTTAATATACTTCTCACTAAAAAAATATGAATACTATTGAAGAAGCAATTGAAGACATAAAAAATGGAAAAATAGTTTTAGTAATTGATGACCCAGATAGAGAAAATGAAGGGGATTGTATATGTGCTGCAGAGTTTGCTACTACTGCAAATATAAATTTTATGGCAACCTATGCAAAGGGATTAATATGTATGCCTATGAGTGAAAAATTAACTGAAAAGCTAGGGTTAAACCAAATGGTTGAAAAAAATACAGATAATCACGAAACAGCTTTTACAGTATCAATAGACCATGTGGATACAACTACTGGAATATCAGCTAAAGAGCGTTCTATAACTGCTATGAAGGCTGTTTGTGACAATGCAAAGCCAGAAGATTTTAGAAGACCAGGTCACATGTTTCCTTTAAAGGCTAAGGAAGGTGGAGTTTTGGTAAGAACAGGACATACAGAAGCAACTGTGGACTTAGTAAAACTTGCAGGATTAAAAGAATGTGGACTTTGTTGTGAGATAATGAGAGAAGATGGAGAAATGATGCGTACAACAGAGTTAAAGAAGTTTGCTAAGTTACACAATTTAAAAATCATAACAATAGCAGATTTAGTTGAATATAGAAAATCAAAGGAAGAAGTTTCAAATAAGGAAAAGTTAATAGAAAAAGTTGTAGAAACAAGGCTTCCAACAAGATATGGAGAATTTAGAGTTTATGGTTTTATTGATAAAAAAACAGGAGAACATCATGTAGCTTTAGTTAAGGGAGACATTTCTAAAGAAGAAAGTGTATTAACAAGAGTTCATTCAGAATGTTTAACAGGAGATGCCTTAGGTTCTAAAAGATGTGATTGTGGAGAACAATATGATGCAGCAATGAAAAAGATAGCAGAAAATGGTTGTGGAATTTTACTTTATATGAGACAGGAAGGAAGAGGAATAGGTCTTATAAATAAGCTAAGGGCTTATAGTCTTCAAGATGAAGGATTAGATACAGTAGAAGCAAACTTAAAATTAGGATTTCCTGCAGATGCAAGAAAATATGATATAGCAGCTGCTATTTTAAAAGAATTAGGAATAGAAAATATAGATATTATGACAAATAACCCAGATAAGATAGAAAAATTAAAGTCTTATGAGATAAATATAAAAAAGAGAGTGCCACTAAAAATAGAAGCAAATGAAATAGATGCATTCTACTTAAAAACCAAAAAAGAAAAAATGGCTCATATGCTATAATATGAAAGGAGAATATAAAAATGAAGGTTTTAGAAGGTAAGTTAGTAGCTGAGGGGATTAAGGTTGGTATAGTTGCTGGGAGGTTTAATGAGTTTATAGTTTCTAAGCTTGTTTCTGGGGCTTTGGATGGTTTGAAGAGGCATGGGGTTAATGATGATGATATAAGTATTGCTTGGGTTCCTGGGGCTTTTGAAATTCCATTGGTTGCAAAGAAGATGGCAGAAAGTCCAGAGTATGATGTTGTTATATGTTTAGGGGCTGTTATAAAGGGGTCAACTCCACATTTTGATTATGTATGTGCAGAGGCTTCTAAGGGAATAGCAACAGTATCATTAAATTCAGAAAAGCCTGTTGCTTTTGGAATTTTAACAACTAATTCAATTGAAGAAGCAATAGAAAGAGCAGGTACTAAAGCTGGAAATAAGGGATATGATGCTGCTATAACTGCAATAGAAATGGCTAATTTAATGAAGATGTTCTAATTATAAAATAAAATATGAATTATATATATATTGGCACTTTTTATGAGGTGCCTTTTTTATACTATCAGGAAATTATATATTTTGAAAACTGTGGATAACTTGCTAAGTTAATAATAAAGCTTAATAAAAGAAACAAGTTTAAGAATTTCCTTTCATTTGGTTAGAAAGTATTAATTATTACTTTGCGTTGACTTGGAGCCTGTCGACGGAAAAAGCAAAGTAATAATTAATACTTTTTTATTT
>JALFQD010000131.1 GCA_022785265.1 Clostridium sp.
AGAGCAACCGGCTCATAACCGGTAGGTCCGGGGTTCGAGTCCCTGAAGGTCCACCATTTTTGGGGGTATAGCTCAGCTGGGAGAGCACCTGCCTTGCACGCAGGGGGTCAAGGGTTCGAATCCCTTTATCTCCACCAAAGAGTCATGATGAAAATCATGACTCTTTTTTGTTTTCATCAAGAAATTATTTAATTTTAACTTGGAGATAACATAGCAGAAGAATAAAATAATATATTCTCTATGATTTTTAGATAAAATAGAAGAATAGTACATATAAACTAAGCATAAAAATAGATAAGATAACAGATTCAAAAGCTTAGGGAGGATAAATTTTTATGATTAGAACAGTTGTATGTACTAAAAATAAATGTTCAGGAAATAGATTTTATATTGAGAGTGTAGATAATAGGTTAAAGGCTACTTGTAAAGAGTGTGGTAGTATTTATTATTTTGATATAAAAAAAGAAGATTTTATAATGTTACCAAGTTGCTCTAAATGCAATAATAATATATTTAAATTATTTTATGGTTCAAAAGGTGAAGGATTATATGCAAAATGTACTGAGTGTGGAGCACCTCCAGAAAAAGTCTATGTAGATGTTGATGGCATTCAGGTTTCTTATGAAGCTAAATTACTACATGATATAAAAGAATTGATGTATCAAGTAGAACAAAAAGTTTGTAATTTAGAAATAAAAATGGAACAAATGGAGCGAGCACAAGAAATATTTGAGGAATCTATAGCATATATAAATAAATATATAGTAGAACAAAGGTAGAAAATGAAATATAATAATATATAAATAGTAAGAAAATACTAATAAAAACAAAAGGTAATAAGGAGAAAAAATGGTAAATAAAAAAAATTTATTAAGGTGGACAATACTTATATTATGGATGTGCTTTATATTTTATATGTCAGGTCAATCTGGAGATGAATCACAAGAACAAAGTGATTTAGTATTAAATATATTAAACTTTCTTGGACTTGAATTAAGTGATAACATAAAAAATCTTGCAAGCTTTATTGTTAGAAAGGCTGCACATATTACAGAATATTTAATATTATATATATTAATTTTTAGAGTAGTAATTTTATATTATGATACTAAAAAAGCAAAAGTATTTTCATTATTATATATGATTTTATATGCTTGCACAGATGAAATACATCAATTATTTGTTCCAGGAAGGTCTGGAATGATAAGAGATGTATTTATTGACAGTATAGGTGGAATTATAGGTATAAGTATTATATCCATATATGAAAATATAAAAAAGAGGAAATCCTTGAAATAGAGGATTTCTTTTTTGCATTATTAGGAAATTATATTATTTTATTTTGACTTGGAGCTAGCAATGGGAAGAATGTAATCAACATCTTTTTTATAAAATTCAGAAAATTTAGTTAAATTTAGAGGATTTATAGATTTTATATAGAATATTATAAGAGTGAATATTT
Source organism: Clostridium sp. (assembly GCA_022785265.1). Lineage (GTDB taxonomy): Bacteria > Bacillota > Clostridia > Clostridiales > Clostridiaceae > Clostridium. The sequence continues at coordinate 1,463 of JALFQD010000131.1, forward strand.
ATAGTATTAAAATGACTAAAAAAACATAATATTTAATAGTATATTATATAAAATGAGGAGAAAGGCAGGTGAAAGTCAAAGCTTAAGTGTACTTAATGTTTTGACATTAAATTATGAAGGATTATAATATGAACAATCTTAGAAATATAGGGATTTTAGGACATAGTGCAGTTGGAAAAACTTCATTAGCAGAGGCATTATTATTTTGTTCAGATACAATAGATAGGTTAGGTGTTGTTGATGAAGGAACAACCATATCAGATTTTGATGCTGAAGAGAAGAAAAGAAAGATATCATTATCTTCTTCTGTATTACCATTTGAATTTCAAAAAATTAAAATTAATGTAGTAGATACTCCAGGATATTTTGATTTTTTAGGGGAATGCATTGAAGGAATGAGAGCTGTTGATACAGCAATAATCACTGTATGTGGAGTATCAGGCGTTCAAGTAGGTACAGAAAAAGCATGGGATTATTGTAATAAAATAAAGCTTCCAAGAACATTTTTCATAAATAAATTGGATAGAGAAAATTCTAGCTTTGAGAAAGTGTTAGCTGATATTAAGGAGCATTTTGGTAAATGTGCAGTGCCTATTCAATATCCAATTGGAGAGCAGGATAATTTTAGAGGTGTTGTAAACGTTATAACTAAAAGGGCTCGTATTTATAATCCTAAAACTAAAAAGATGGAAGTAGGTGAAATTCCACCAGAATTAGTGGATAAGATAGATGAATGTAAAAAAATGATAACTGAAGCTGTGGCTGAAACTGATGAGGTTTTACTTGATAAATATTTTAATGATGAGGAAATAACTGATTTAGAAATTTATGAAGGATTAATAAATGGATGTACATCAGGTGATATTGCACCAGTAATGTGTGGGTCTGCTATTAAAGCAATAGGTATTAATACTTTACTTGAAGATATAGTTGAATGTTTCCCTTCACCTAAATATGCAATTCCACAAAAGGCAAAAAATTTAAATACTAATGAAGAAGTATTTTTAAAATTAAATGAGAAAGAACCTTTTTCAGCATTTGTATTTAAAACAATAGCTGATCCTTTTGTAGGTAAGATTTCATTATTTAGAGTTATTACAGGAAAATTAAATGGTGAGGTTGATGTTATAAATTCAAATAAAGATAAACCTGAAAAACTTGCAAATGTATTTTTTATGAGAGGAAAAAATCAAATTCCTACAAAGGAAGTAGTTGCAGGAGATATAGGAGCTGTTGCTAAATTGCAATACACATCTACAGGGGATACTTTATGTGATGGTAATTTTAAGATTGTCTTTGATAAGATAAATTTCCCTAAAGCTAATTTATCAATGGCTGCAATTCCTAAAAATAAGGGCGATGAAGAAAAGATATCTTTAGGAATAACTAAATTATTAGAAGAAGATCCTGTTTTAACATTATCAAGAGATACTGAAAATGCAGAAATAATAATATCAGGCTTGGGAGAAACTCATTTAGAAGTGGTTGCATCTAAATTAAAATCTAAATTTGGTGCAGATGTTAATTTACAAACTCCTAAAGTTCCTTATAGAGAAACAATAAAAGGAAAAGCAGATGTTCAAGGAAAGCATAAAAAACAATCTGGAGGACACGGTCAATATGGAGATGTAAAGATATTATTTGAAGCTAGAAATGATGGTGAACAAGATTTAGAATTTGTAGATAAGGTAGTGGGAGGAGTTGTTCCTAGAAACTTCATACCAGCAGTTGAGAAAGGCTTAAAAGAATGTATGAATAAGGGGGTACTTGCTGGATATCCTGTTATTGGATTAAAAGCTACTTTACATGATGGTTCTTATCATCCAGTTGATTCTTCTGAAATGGCATTTAAGGTAGCAGCATCACTAGCATATAAAAAAGGTATGGAAGAAGCAAATCCAATATTATTAGAACCTATAATGCGTGCAGAAATAGTAGTTCCTAATGATTATATGGGAGATATAATTACAGACATAAATAAAAAGAGGGGCAGAGTTTTAGGAATGGAGCCTGATGGAGAAGTTAATCAAAAGGTAATAGCAGAAATTCCTATGGCAGAGATGTTTAAGTATGCTACTGACTTAAGGTCAATAACTCAAGGTAGAGGAAATTTTGATATGAGCTTTGAAAGATACGAAGAAGTTCCTTCTAGTGAAGCTAGTAAAATAATTGAAAATAGTAAGTAATAATATAATTTATTATTAATGGACAAAAAAGAATTGTATATAATAGATTTTTATTTATTATATTACAATTCTTTTTTTAGTAAATAGGAATAAAATTTTTTATTATTGGAAAATATAAAATTGAAATATTTACAAAGGAGGGATAAGGATGTCTGATTATAAAATGGATATTAAGGGTTGCATAGGATTAAGTGAATACAGTAATATTCATGATTATTTTGGAATGATAGATAAAAATGATAGATTTAGAATAACTTTAGAAAAAAGCAATGATAAAGAAATTGGAATAATAAATTCAATGCTTCAGAAATTTGGATTTTTTATTTATGAACAAGGTTATGAAAGTGAAGGAATTTATTATATAAATACATTTAAAATATAATATAATAGTAAAAGAATATTAATTGAGGGGGAGTTTTTTTTGACAGAAATTTATTTAACAAGACACGGACAAACCATATGGAATTTAACTAAAAGATTGCAAGGAAGTGCGAATTCGGAATTAACAGAAGATGGAATAGAAAGAGCTAAAATTTTAGCTAAAAGATTAAAAGATATAAATTTAGATTACATATATACAAGTCCTATTAAAAGGGCATATGAAACTGCATTAATATTAAAAGGTAGTAGAAATATAGATGTTATATGTGAGCCAGGATTAAGAGAATTAAGTTTTGGAGAGTATGAAGGATATACTGAAGAAGAATTATTAAAAGAAGGAAGAGGTTATGAAATTGCAAAGATATTTAAAGGAGAAATGAATATAAGATGTCCTAAAGGAGAAACATTAGAAGAACTTTATGAAAGAGTGGGAATATCTTTAGATAAAATATTAGCTCAATCTGATAATAAAAAAATTCTTATAGTTTCTCATGGGATGGCTTTAAAAGCTATTGTAAATTATTTTAGAAAAAATGAAGGCTTTTTTGAGGAAATAATGGGTCAAGTGACCTTAAGCAAGGTTATTTCAAATAATAATGAATTTAAATTTGAATTTATAAATGATGGAAGTCATTTTAATGAAGATATTAAATCAGGTTGGTAATTATTATATGAACAGCTGGTTTTAGTGGGAAATTTCATTATAAGCAGTCAGTATATATAAAAATTGTTATGATATAATATGAATAGATAAAGAGAAAGGGATGATAAAATGAGAGCAGAAATAATATCAGTGGGTACTGAAATATTATTAGGTGATATAGTAAATACTAATACACAATTTTTAGCTAAAGAGCTTGCATCTATAGGGATAGAAGTTTATAGACAAGAAGTTGTAGGTGATAATCAAGATAGACTTCTAGGAATTTTAGAAGAAGCTTTAAATAGAAGTGATATGGTCATTACTACAGGAGGGCTTGGACCTACAAATGATGATTTAACTAAAGAAACTGCATGTAAATTTTTTAATATGGATTTAGAATTACATCAAGAATCTTTAAAAGCTTTAGAAGAATATTTTTTTAAGATGGGAAGAAAAATTACAGAAAGCAATTATAAACAAGTATATTTTCCAAAAGAAGCTATAGTTCTTCCAAATCCTAACGGTACTGCCTCTGGAGCTATTTTAGAAAAAAATAATAAGTATATTGTTATCCTTCCAGGACCACCAAGAGAAATGAAGCCTATGTATTTAAATCATGTAAAACCATATTTAATTAAAAAAGGTGAAGGAATAATTGAGTCTAAAGTGGTACGAGTGCTTGGAATAGGAGAAAGCATGGCAGCCGAAAAACTAAAGAATTTTATAGAAAATGGAGTTAATCCTACTGTAGCACCATATGCAAAAGAAGAGGATGTAATATTTAGAATTACTGCAAAGGCTGAAAGTCAAAAAGAGGCTTTAAAACTTATAGAACCTGTTAAAAATCAAATTGAAGAAATATTAGGACAAGATGTTTATGGAGAAGGAGAAGAAACTACAATAGAAATGGTAGTTGGAGACCTTTTAATAAAAAATAATCTTAAAATTTCCACAGCAGAATCTTGTACTGGTGGAATGATAGCAAGTAGGTTAGTATCAGTTCCAGGAATATCTGATGTATTTTTAGAAGGTGCTGTTACTTATGCTAATGAAGCAAAAGTTAGAACTTTAAATGTTAAAGAAGAAACTCTTAAAAAGTATGGAGCTGTAAGTGAAGAGACAGCTAGAGAAATGGCAGAGGGAATGGCAAAGAGAACAGGTTCTGATATTGCAGTAGTTACCACAGGAATTGCAGGACCAGGTGGAGGAACTAAAGAAAAACCAGTAGGTTTAGTATATATAGGACTTTATTATAAAGGTGAAGTTTATGTTTATAAAAATGTTTTTAATGGAAATAGGCAAAAAGTAAGAACAAAAGCAACAGTAACAGCTTTAGATATGGTAAGAAGAAAAATATTGTATTAATGAAGAATCCCCTCTTCGTTTAACTTTAGAGGGGATTACAACATATATAAATAAAATGGGGGAGAGGCGATTACAAAAGCATATCGCTTCATTAATAGTTATCCCCAATTTCAAAAAATATATACACAAATAAAAATAAAAAGTTTTTATATGAACAAAAAATTTAAAATGGAGAAAGAAATGAATAAAGTTTTTAAAAGTAATCTATATTTTTTAATAATAATGCTTATATCTATATTTGTTCCTAGCTTAATTTTAGCACCTATATATTCTGTGCTTGGTATAACAAATCCTTTATTAATTTTAGCTTTAAATCATATTACTATATTTTTAATACCAGCAATCATATATACAATCATTACTAAAAGTAACCCTAAAGAGTTATTTAGATTAAATAAGCTCCATTTAAAAGATTTGCTTATAGTTATCCTTATTGCATTTATGTGTCAGCCAATTATGACAGCATGTTCTTCTATAAGTTTATTATTCTTTAAAAATGAAATAGGAAACTTTATGCTTGAAGTATCTAATACATCAGTGATAATTTTAACTCTTGTTATAGCAATAATGCCTGCAATAACAGAAGAGGTAACATTAAGAGGAGTAGTTTTGTCTGGCTATAACAATAAAAGTAAGATGAAGGCTGCCATAATGGTAGGGTTGTTTTTTGGAATTTTTCATTTAGATGCTCAACAATTTTTATACACAGCAGTAATGGGCTTTATAACTGCCTATGTTGTAAGAGTTACTAATAGTATATTTTCATCAATGATAATACATTTCTTAATAAATGGTTCAAGTCTTGCTTTACAACAATTAATAATAAAAATAATGGGCAATTCATATATGCGAGAAGCATTTAAGCAAGCAAGTAATACAACTTTTCAAGATAATTTAATGGTAGCTAAAGTATGGGTAGCAATAGGTTGTTGTTTTGTTCCAATTGTGTATGCCTTAATTAAAGTTCTTGAAAAATGGAATATAAAAAGAGACATTGAAGGATATAAAACTCAACTTGAAATAGAAAAAAATGACAAAGAAAAAATAATTAACATACCATTAATTTTAATTATAGTTTTTTATTTAATCTATATGATATTTTTTGGAAGACATTAATTAAAAAAATTAAGGTTATTACATAAAAATATGGAGATATTAAATTGAATGATAACTCCATATAATTTTAGGTAATAACCTCTTTTCATTTTATAGGAAATTATATATTTTGAAAACTGAGGATAACTTGCTAAGTTAATAATAAAGCTTAATAAAAGAAACAAGTTTAAGAATTTCCTTTCATTTTGTTAGAAAGGTTTAATTATTATTTTGCGTTGACTTGGAGCCTATCGACGGAAAAAGCAAAATAATAATTAAACCTTTTTTAATAAATAACAGTAAAATTTATTATTGACAAAAATGGATAAAAGGATATAATTAAATTCATAAATGAGCAAATGCTCATATGTACATAATAAAATTTATATTGA
>JALFQD010000132.1 GCA_022785265.1 Clostridium sp.
AGAGCAACCGGCTCATAACCGGTAGGTCCGGGGTTCGAGTCCCTGAAGGTCCACCATTTTTGGGGGTATAGCTCAGCTGGGAGAGCACCTGCCTTGCACGCAGGGGGTCAAGGGTTCGAATCCCTTTATCTCCACCAAAGAAGTTGTGAATTAAAATTCATAACTTCTTTTTTTATTGTAAGAATTATATCATTTATTAAGTTATGGATGATTTGTCAAAAAAATAATAAAGATTAATAAAAGAAACAAGTTTAAGAATTTCCTTTCCTTTAGTTAGGGGAGATTGAATATATTATTTTATCCTGACTTGGAGCTAGCAGGGCGGAAGAGAAAAATAATATATTCAATCTCCTTTTTAACTTTCAATATACAAATTTCTAATACTTCTAAAATAAGAAATGAATATTACTTGACGATAGTCAATGAAAATAGCATACTATAAGTAAATTCAAGCACTTTATAAGGAATGTTTATTAAGTAACATCTTGTAGATAAGGAATATAATTGGATTTAAATATTAGTATTTAAGAAGGAAAATATTAAATATGATATATAGAGTAAAACAATTTTTATGGGCTATAACTTCAATTTTTAAAAAGATTGATAATAAAGTATTAGAGAAATATTTAGATGATAAAGAAATAAATTTGTTTAAACATTTAAAGAAATCTGAACAACATCATTCAATAAGAGTATGCAAAGATTCTTTAAAATTATGTAAAGAAAATAATTTAAATAAAAATAAAATGGCTAAAATAGCTTTATTACATGATATAGGAAAAATAGAAGGAAGTTTAAATATTATTGAGAAATCTATATTAGTAATATTAAATAAACTTACTAAAGGAAAGATGAATAATATAAAAAATAATAAAAAAATAGATTTATATTATAATCATCCAATTAAGGGTGTTAATATACTTAAGAGTATAAATAAGTATGATGATGAATTTTTAGATACTATAAAATATCATCATTCTGATGAAGCATATAAAAATAAATATCTTAAAATATTAAAGATATGTGATGAAAAAAATTAGAAGTTTATTCTTTTTTTGGAGGATTAATTTATGGATTATGATGTTTTAATTTTAGGTGGAGGAATAGTTGGATGCACTGTAGCTTATGAGTTATCAAGGTATAATTTAAATATAGCATTAATAGAAAAAGCTTCAGATATAGCAGAGGATATATCATTAATAAATACTTCTGTTGTTTATGATGGTTCTGAGACTACTAATGAAATAATATCTGAGTATGAAAGAAAAGGATGTAAGCTTATTGAAGAATCTTGCAAAAAGTTTAATGTACCTTATAAAAAAGTGGGGGCACTTAGAGTAGCAAGTGATGATTATGGTGTTTTTAAGTTAAAAGAGATGTATAATCTTGCTAAGAAAAGAGGAATAGAAAAGATATCATTGCTTGACAAGAAAGAAGTATTAGAATTAGAAAATAATATTAACATAGATGTAAATAAAGGATTGTATTCAGAAGAAGTTGCAGTAGTTTCACCATATGAACTTTCAATTGCTTATGCAGAGGTTGCAGCAGATAATGGAGTTAACTTTAGATTTGAAGAAGAGGTTGTTAATATAGCTAAAATTTCTAAGGGATTTAAAGTAACAACAAATAAAAATAAATTTACTTGTAGAGTAGTTATAAATACAACTCCATTTGATATTAATATGGGAGAAAATATCAATGAGCAAAATTATAATACTAAAGAAGAAAGTACAATAAAAAATGTTAATTACATGATTATTAATAAAAATGTAGAAAAACCATTGAACAGAGTAGTAATTACTGTTATGGATGAAAATAAATTTGCAGTTAATATCCCAAGTGTTTATCATGGGTATATTATAGGCATAAAAGATAGTAATGTGTTAAGTAGTGATGAAAGAATTATTTCTTCAAGGAAGCTTATGCCTACTATAAGTAAAGAGTGTGTAAATAGTATATTTAATGATATTTATAAAAAAGATATAATGTATATAGATGATAAAAATATTAAAGAAGGGTATATTAAAGTTACAGGAACTCATTATGGAAAAATTGGAATAGCTCCAGCAATTGCAAAAGAAATATCTGAAGTTATAGCAAGTAATATAAAAACTACATTTAAAAAGGAATTTATAGATAAAAGAAGAGATGTTTATAAGTTCAAAAATATGAGTATAGAAGAAAAAAATGAATTAATATCATTAGATAGTAGATATGGTAAGATAGTTTGTTTGTGTAATGAAGTTACTGAAGGAGAAATTATTGATTGTATAAGACGTCCTTTAGGGGCAAGAACTTTAGATGGTATTAGAAGAAGAACAGGTGTCTGTAATGGTCCTTGTAAAGGCTCATATTGTAGTAGAAAGATAATTAATATTTTAGCTAGAGAAATGGATAAAAACCCAATAGAAATAGTTAAGGATTCAAAAAATTATACTATATGGAATGGAAGAATAAAAGAATTTGACAGTGTTTAAATTAGTGTAAAGTTTCATATGAAAAAAATAAAGCAATGTTTAATATGGAGGAATTTTATGAAAGAAGTATTCACTAGCATTGTTAGAATAAAAGGCGATAAGAATCATAGAGTTGTATCAATAAAAAGTAACAAAGAGGTTGAGAGAAAATTATTTGTTGAATTTTCTAAGGTGATAGGAAGGTTGTATATAAGTCCACCTATTAATATAGGAGATATTATATGTAGAAATATTTTAAATACTGGAATTGATATTATTTCTACTCAAAAAATAGAAAAGAATTTATAGTGAACAGCCAACTACTCTAAAGAGATAGTGTTTTTACACCCAAGTTTATAAAATTATTGAAAAAAGATATACATGAAGTAAAAGTTAAAAAATAATTTCATATATTGACAAATCAACATTAAATGTAATATATTAGTTATAAATGAATAGTAAACCGTTGAAAAGGCTAGTAGTAATATAATTGTTTTTAAGAGAGTCAGTGGGTGCTGTGAACTGATATCAATGTATTATGAATCCACCTTGGAGGGACTGTGATGAGCAGTACGGGAAATCGTTAAATTGTTAAAAGTGGATAAAATCATTATTGTTTTATCAAATAGGGTGGTACCGCGGATAATACCTTTCGTCCCATATTTTTGTTGGGTTGAAAGGTTTTTTTATTTATAAAAAAATTTGTATAAAATTTATTGTGGATTTATACACACAAGGAGGAAATTATGATAGATTTAAAATTTTTAAGAGAAAACCCAGATGTAGTTAAACAAAACATTAAAAATAAGTTTCAAGATGAAAAGCTTAAACTTGTAGATGAAGTAATAGAATTAGATGCTGAAAATAGAAAGGTGCAATTAGAAGCAGATAATTTAAGAGCTAATAGAAATTCTATTTCTAAAAAAATAGGTGCATTAATGGGTCAAGGAAAAAGAGAAGAAGCTGAAGCACTTAAGGAACAAGTAAATAAAGATGCAGCTCATCTTCAAGAGTTACAAGCTAAAGAAGGAGAACTTCAAGAAGAAATAAAGAAGAGAATGATGGTTATACCAAACATAATAGACCCAAGTGTACCAATAGGAAAAGATGATAGTGAAAATGTAGAAATAGAACGTTTTGGAGAACCTTTTGTGCCCGATTTTGAAATTCCATATCATACAGAAATAATGGAAAAATTAAATGGAATTGATTTAGATAGTGCAAGAAAGGTAGCAGGTAATGGATTCTATTATTTAATGGGAGATATAGCAAGATTACAATCAGCAATCCTTTCATATGCTAGAGACTTTATGATAAATAAAGGATTTACTTATTGTATTCCACCATTTATGATTCGTAGTGATGTAGTTACTGGTGTTATGAGCTTTTCTGAGATGGAATCTATGATGTATAAAATTGAAGGAGAAGACTTATACTTAATTGGTACAAGTGAACATTCTATGATAGGTAAGTTTATAGATACTATAATAAAAGAAGAAGAACTTCCTAAAACATTAACAAGTTATTCACCATGCTTTAGAAAAGAAAAGGGTGCTCATGGTATAGAAGAAAGAGGAGTATATAGAATACATCAATTTGAAAAGCAAGAAATGATAGTAGTATGTAAACCAGAAGATAGCAAAGAATGGTTTGATAAATTATGGAAGAATACAGTAGAATTATTCCGTTCTTTAGATATTCCAGTTAGAACTTTGGAATGTTGTTCTGGGGATTTAGCTGACCTTAAGGTTAAATCTCTTGATGTTGAAGCTTGGTCTCCTAGACAAAAGAAATACTTTGAAGTAGGAAGCTGTTCTAACCTTGGAGATGCTCAAGCACGTAGATTAAAGATTCGTGTTGCAGGGGAAAAAGGAAAATATTTTGCACACACTTTAAATAATACAGTTGTTGCACCACCAAGAATGTTAATAGCATTTTTAGAAAACAACTTAAATGAAGATGGTTCTATTAGAATACCAGAAAAATTAAGACCTTATATGGGTGGAATGGAAATAATAAAATAGTATTTTAAATTAGCTATAGGAGTATGTATTGTATTCCTATAGCTTTTATTTTATATGTTATTAAGAAATTCTAACAGTTTTCAAGTTATTTATAAATTGCTAAATTTACTAATAATATATTCAATCTATATTTTTAGTATTAATTTATAAATGAATTTTTAGTTAAATAGTGAATTTTGAGTAAGAAATTATATAAAATGATGTAAAAAAATATTCCTGTGCAAACGATTTAAAAAAGTTAAATCTCATAATATTATTTGAAAAAATAAATGAGTTGTGGTAAATTCTTTATGGGTGGTATTCTATAAGAAGCTGCACCAGATGATAATTTTAAAAAATAATTATAAGTGTCACACTCTTATAATGGAGGTGATAACATTAAATTTGGATTTATAGGAGCTGGCAAAGTAGGTTTTACGCTAGGTAAATATCTAAGCCAGAATGGTAAAAAAATAGTAGGTTATTATAGTAGAAGTACAGAGTCTTCAAAAGAAGCAGCAAATTTTACAAATTCAAAATGTTTTGAGAGTATTGAGAGTTTGATAAAGGAATGTGATACTATTATAATTACAACTCCAGATGGAGAAATAAAAAATGTATGGGATAGCATTAAAAAGCTACCTATAACAGGTAAAATTATATGCCACTGCAGTGGTTCATTATCATCTAAGGTCTTTTCTGATATAGATAATCATAAGGCATATGGTTATTCAATTCACCCAATGTTTGCAATCAGTGATAAATATAATTCCTATAAAAATTTAAATAAAGCATTTATAACAATTGAAGGTTCTGAAAAATATTTATTAAAGATAAAAGAATATATTGAGAGACTTGGAAATAAAGTCCAAATTATTTCCTGGGAAAATAAATCTATGTATCATTTAGCTTCAGTTGTTGTTAGTAATCATGTAATTGCTCTAGCTGAGCTTGGAAATGAATTATTAATGAAATGTGGATTTAGTGAAATGGAGGCTATGAGTGCTTTATATCCTTTAATGCTTAATAATATAAAAAATATAGGTGAAAAGGGCATAAAGGAAAGTTTAACAGGTCCTGTTGAAAGAGGGGATTCTGATACTATTATAAGGCACATGAATTGTTTAAATGAAGAAGATAAGGAATTATATAAATTGCTTTCAGAAAAGCTTGTAAATATTGCTAAAGAAAAAAATAAAAACAGAAATTATTCTAATTTAGAAAAGATTATAGGAGAGAAGTAATGAAAAATACAGTTTTAACATTTAAAGAAGCAAAAGAAAAACATGAAAAATTAACTATGCTTACAGCTTATGATTATTCTACTGCTAAGCTTATTGATGAAGCAGGTATAAATTCAATACTTGTTGGAGATTCATTAGGTATGGTATGTTTAGGATATGAGGATACATTATCAGTTACCATGGAGGATATGATTCATCATACAAGAGCAGTATCAAGAGGGGCAAAAAATGCATTAGTAGTAGCTGATATGCCATTTATGTCTTATCAAACTTCAGTGTATGATGCTGTGGTTAATGCTGGAAGATTAATGAAAGAAGGTAGAGCACAAGCAGTAAAGCTTGAAGGTGGAAAAGAAGTTACTGAACAAATAAGAGCTATAGTAAATGCTTCAATTCCAGTTGTTGCTCATATTGGATTAACTCCACAATCAATAAATGCTTTTGGCGGATTTAAAGTGCAAGGAAAGAGTGAAGAAGCGGCTAAAAGACTTTTAGAAGAAGCAAAGGCTGTAGAAGAGGCAGGAGCTTTTGCTGTTGTTCTTGAATGTGTTCCTGCTAAGCTTGCTGAATTTATTTCAAAGAAGATAAGTATTCCAACAATAGGAATTGGAGCAGGAGCAGGATGTGATGGTCAAGTACTTGTATATCAAGATATGCTTGGCATGTATTCAGATTTTGTACCTAAGTTTGTAAAGCAATATGCAAAAGTTGGAGAAGTGATGAAAAAAGCTTTCGAAGAGTATATTAAAGAAGTAAAAGATGGTGTTTTCCCAGAAGAAAAGCACACATTTAAAATAGATGAAGAGGTTATTGAGAAACTATATTAGGAGGAATTTGTAACTATGAATATATCAGGAAGTATAAGTGAAGTTAGACAAATAGTTAAGGAATGGAGAAAAGAAGGATTAACAGTAGGTCTTGTCCCAACAATGGGTTATTTACATGAAGGACATAAGAGCTTAATAGATAAGGCTGTAAAAGAAAATGATAGAGTTGTTGTAAGTGTATTTGTAAATCCTATTCAATTTGGTCCTACTGAAGATTTAGCAAGTTATCCAAGAGATTTAGAAAGAGATGCAAAACTTTGTGAAGAAGCAGGAGCTAATTTAATATTCCATCCTGAAAAAGAAGAAATGTATTTTGATGATTTTAGTAGCTTTGTAGAAGTTCAAGGTGTAAGCAAAGGGTTATGTGGAAAAAGTAGACCAATACATTTTAGAGGAGTTTGTACTGTAGTAACTAAATTATTTAATATAGTTAAGCCTGATAGAGCTTATTTCGGACAAAAAGATGCTCAACAATTAGCTGTTGTTAAGAGAATGGTTAGAGATTTAAATATGGATATTGAAATCATTGGATGTCCAATAATAAGAGAAGAAGATGGATTAGCTAAAAGTTCAAGAAACACTTATTTAAGTCCTGAAGAAAGAAAAGCAGCAGTTATATTAAGTAAATCTCTAAAACTTGGTAAAGAAGCTATAGAAGCAGGAGAAAGAGATAGCAAAAAGATTATAGAGATAATAACAAATAATATAAATACAGAAAAGTTAGCTAAAATAGATTATGTAGAAATTGTTGATCCTTTATCAATAGAAAATATAGATAAAATTGAAAGTAGTGCATTAGTTGCTATGGCAGTTTATATAGGCAAAACAAGACTTATAGATAACTTTATATATGAAGTATAATTCGGAGGGAAACAAATGAATGTAACAATGTTAAAAGGAAAAATTCATAGAGCAACAGTAGTACAAGCGGAATTAGATTATGTAGGAAGTATTACAGTTGATATGGATCTTCTTGATGCAGCAGGTATACTAGAGTATGAAAAAGTACAAATAGTAGATGTTAATAATGGAAATAGATTTGAAACATATACTATAGCTGGTGAAAGAGGTTCAGGGCTTATATGTTTAAATGGAGCTGCTGCTAGATGTGTTCAAGTTGGAGATAAAATAATACTTATGGCTTATTGTGAAATGGACAATGAAGAAGCTAAAAATCATAAGCCAAAGGTTGTATTTGTTAATGAAGAAAATAAAATTCAAAAACTTGCAAGATATGAGAAACATGGAAAACTTGAAAGTCAAGAATAATAAAGAAAACTAAATAAAAGTTTAGAAGGATATGTTGTTTTGTTCTGATTTGGAGTCAGTAGGGCGGAAGAACAAAACAATATATTCAATCTACTTTTTTATGTATAATGTATTTAGATAATTTATTGAATACTTATAGATAAAAATTAATTAAAATTTATTTTTAAAAGTAGTTGACAAATTAATTTAAATATTGGTATAATAATTTTCGTCACATGGAGAGATGGTCGAGTTGGTTTAAGGCACCGGTCTTGAAAACCGGCGTACCTTTGCGGGTACCCAGGGTTCGAATCCCTGTCTCTCCGCCAAAGCTTCAATATTTTATTGAAGCTTTTTTTTAAAATTATAAAGAAATTGATAATAGATATCATGTTACTGTGACATTTGATAGAAAAAATAGTATTCACATTCAATGAGAAGATAAATATACTAAAAATTAAGGAAATAATCTATAATTGATTTTAAATGCCATAAAAATTTTCTACTATTAGAAACAGTATATAGATATTTATAAACCGTGGATAATTTGTTGAATTTAACAATAAATTGAAATAAAAAAAGATTATAGTTATAAAACTAAAATATATAAAATATAAAAATAAATTATAAAAAATATTTCAAAAAAAATGTTGACAGAATATATTTCGCTTGATATAATAAACTTCGTAAGTTGTGGAGAGATGGTCGAGTTGGTTTAAGGCACCGGTCTTGAAAACCGGCGTACCTTTGCGGGTACCCAGGGTTCGAATCCCTGTCTCTCCGCCATATAAAATAAATTTTTTATAAAGAGGGCATGGAGAAATACTCAAGTGGCTGAAGAGGCGCCCCTGCTAAGGGCGTAGGTTGGGCAACTGGCGCCCGGGTTCAAATCCCGGTTTCTCCGCCATAAATATAAAGCATCTATCAAATTGATAGGTGCTTTTATTTTATATTTGTATTATAATAATATATATATAGATTTTTAGCTTGAAATGTGGGGATATAATTATGAGGACAAGAGAAGAATTAAATAAAAAAAATTTTCAAGAAAAAAAATCATCTTTAATAATACAAAGAGATAATATTAATAAATTATTAGATGAAATCGTTAATTTTAAAATTATATATATTTCTGGACCAGTAGGCTTTGGAAAAACAACTGCAGTCAAAGAATGGTGTGATAGTATAGATGAGCAAGTTTTATGGTATTCTATTGATGACAAAGAAATAGAAAGTGATAAACTTATAGAAAAAATAAGTAAAGAAATAGAGAAATTTCATGAAAATGGAAAGACTAAAATTATAGTAGTAGATAATTTTGAAAATGTAAGAAATAAAGATGCTTTTCAATTTTCTATAATTGATGAAATGTTTGATGAATATAAGCTCATACTTATTAGCCGTTCGGTTCTTCCAAGTGGATTAAAATATTTTTTAGTAAAAAGAGAATTGGAAATAATAACTTATATGGATTTATTATTTAATGATGAAGAAATAGTTGATTACTTTAAAGTAAATGGTTTTGATATAGATGATAATAATCTTGAGAAAATTAAAAAAAATACTGGATGTTGGGTAATAGGATTAAATGCTATATTAGGAGCATTAAAAGTCAACAATAATGAATTTAATGAACAAATGTATATGGATTCTATATTAAATGCATATGAATTTTTAGATTATAAAATTTTTGAAAAATTAGATAATAACATTAAGGATTTTATTATAAAGACTTCATTACTAGATGAAATAGATATAGGGATAGCTAGATTTATTGTTGAAGAGAAAGGATTAGAAAATATATTTAATAGATTTCTTGAGAGAGAAAGCTTTCTTATTAAAATAAGACCTGGAGTGTATAAATATGTTAATTATGCAAAAAAATATTTAAAATATAAAAGAGAAAAAATGTATTCAAAAGATGAAATTAATAAAGTGTATAAAAAGATAGCAGAATACTATTTAAAAAATAATGAAGATGCAAGGGCAGTAGATTATTATTGCAAGGGAGAATGCTATAAAGAAGCTGTGCCAATATTAGAAAAACTATCATATGATTCATATATAAATTTAAATCTTAAAATAGTAGATAAATATATTGATATTATTCCTAAAGAATATATAAATAAGTCACCTATTTTATGTGGTACAAAGTTTTTAAGTTCATTTATTTATAAAAAAGGAAATCTAGAGGAAATTTATAAAAGCTTAATTAATATGAGAAATATAATACCAGAAGATGACCCAAAAAGAGTTGCATTAGAAGTTAGAATATTATATGCTAATATATCATTAACAAAGATGAAACCTAATAAGTTTTTGAAAAGCTTTAAAGAATGTAGCAATATATTAAAAAAGAATAATCATCACTTAGTAGCTTTGTGTGTTATGCTTAATATTCCTAGTATATTAAGAGGTGTACGAGATTTTTCTTCTTGGGGTGTTCATTATAAATTTGTTGAATCAATTTTAAAAGAAAACATTATGGAGATGTTTGGAGATGAAGGACTAGGTTTATTAGACATTGCTATAGCAGAACTTCTTTATGAAAAAAATGATTTAAGTGGAGCATTAATGAGAGCATCTAAAGGAGTTGCAGATAGTTCCACTGGAAATATATCAGTCTACTTTGTAGGTATGCTTGTGCTTATAAAGATATTAAGAACTCAAGGGCAAAGTTATAAAGTAAAAGAAATGCTAAAAGCTCTTGAAAAAAAGATTAAAGATGAAAAGGCATTTCAACTTGAAGAAAATATGAAAGCTTTAAAAGTAAGAATTTTACTATCATCAGGAGATTTAGAATATTCCATAAATTGGTTAAATAGCTTACCAAGTGGTATAATAATTAGTGAGTTTTCAATAAATAACATATATATTTATATAACTGCTGTTAGAGCATATATATACAATAGTATGTATACTCAAGCACTTATTGTTTTAGAAGCCCTATCAGTAAATTTAAAAGACCTTAATAGAGTTTTAGATATGATAGAAGTTAACATTTTAAGAGCTATATGTTTTTATGAATATAATGAGGAAAGTATAGCACTAGAGTATATGGACTGTGCAATTAAAAGTGCCTTTAAATATAAGTATATAAGAATGTTTGCAAATGAAGGAAAATTATGTGCACTTATATTAAGTAAATATTTGAAAAACAAACAGGACTTAAGCTCAGAATATAAAAAATATGTTAGAAAATTAATAAATGAAGCAAATAAATGTGCTATTATGGTACCAAACAAAATGACTAATAATCTTAGTCATATAATAGAACCTTTAACAAAAACAGAAGATGAAGTTTTGAAATTACTATTAGATGGTTTTAAATATTCTGAGATATCAGAACAGCTTAATATAAAAATATCAACAGTTAAAACTCATATATTTAATATTTATTCTAAATTAAATGTAAAAAATAAAAATGAGGCGATGTTATTGATGAAAAGTATGAAAAAAAATTAAAAATATCATACTTTCTCATACTTTTCTCATACTTTTGTATGAGGACATACATATAAAAATAATATATAATTAGTTTATAAAAAAATGGACAATATAAATTAGTTTAAAAATATAATTTCTATATAGCCAGTTGATTTATATTTTTATATAAAAGAGCCTAAAGGGGAAGGCTCTTTTTTTTGTCTTTCTTTAGAACCATCATGGTAGAAGAGCAAAATAATATATTTATTCTGCCTTTTTTGCTTTTGTTATAATATAATGAAATAAGGTTAGTATATAAAAAGGAGATGATTAAATGGGAATACGCTTTATTTATGGAAGAGCTGGAAGTGGAAAAAGTAGTTTTTGTTTAAATCAAATAAAAAAGAAGCTAGAGAGTGAAGAAGATAAAAAATTAATATACATAGTTCCTGAACAGTATACGTTTCAAAGAGAGACAATGCTATTAAAAAAAGTTTCTGAAAGAGGATTATTAAGAACAGAAGTATTAAGTTTTAAAAGAATGGCTCATAAAGTATTTGATGAGTGTGGCGGACGCGTTCATAATATAATGAAAGACTCTGGAAGAAGCATGCTTATATATAAAATTCTTCAGGAAGAAAATGAAGGTTTTCAGTATTTTAATAGAATATATAAAGAAAAAGGATTTACAGATATAATTTCAAAAACCTTAACAGAGTTTAAAAAATATAATATTACAAATGAGCTTATAAATAATAATTTAAGTGCAATAAAAGATGAAGAATTAAAGAAGAAGCTTGAAGACTTATCATTAATATTAAAAAAGTTTAATGATAATATAAGTGAAAATACAATAGATGCAGATGATGAGCTTACATTTCTTGCGGAAAAACTTAATAATTGTAGTTTATATTCTAATGCAGAAGTATGGATAGATGAGTTTACAACCTTTACACCTCAACAGATGGAGGTTATAAGAGCATTAGCTAAAAAATGCAAGGTAATAAATATAACATTATGTATGGATGAAGTAGGAAATTCTAAAAGTGAAATAACAGATGTGTTTAATCCTATAAAATCAACTGAAAAAAAGATTTTAGAAATGATGAAGGAAAATAATATATCATATTTAAAACCTATAAATTTAAATGAAGAAAGAAGCATTAGATTTAAAAATAGTAATGAATTAAATCACTTAGAAAGGTATTTTTACACCTATCCATTTAAAGAATATCCATATAAAACAAATGACATTAGATTGTACAAAGCAAATAACTCTTATGATGAGGTAGAAGAGGTAGCAAAGGAAATTTTAAGGCTTGTTAGAGGAGAAAATTATAGATTTAGAGATATTTCTGTTGTTTGTAGAGACATTGAAAGCTATGAGAAAATAACAAAGGTTATATTTAATGATTATGAAATACCTTATTTTATGGATAAAAAAATAGATGTTTTAAGTAATCCTTTAGTTGTATTGATATTATCTGCTTTTGAAGTTTATTTAAGAAATTGGTCTTATGAAGGAGTATTTAAATATCTTAAAAGTGGATTAACAGGAATTTCAATGAATGAAATTGACATACTTGAAAATTATGTCTTAGCTAATGGAATAAAGAGTTTTAAATGGACTCAAGAAATAGAAATAAGTGAAGAAGAGGAGGAATTAAGTCCTAAAAGAATAATGCTTAAGGTGAGAGAACCTCTTTTACAATTTCATTCATCAATAAAAGGAAGAAAAAGCGTTAAAGATGTATGTAAAGCTATTTATGATTTCCTTTTAAATTTAGATGTATTTTCAAGGCTTGAAGAAAGAATTGAAATGTTTGAAAAATATAAAATGCAAGAGAAGGTTATGGAATATGAACAAGTACCTTCAATTGTGGTTGAAATATTAGACCAAATGGTAGATGTTTTAGGAGAAGAAAAACTTGATGTAGCAGAAATATATAAAGTTCTTAATGCAGGCTTTGAAAACAAAGAAATAGGAGTAATTCCTGTAGCATTAGACCAAGTTAATATAGGAGATATAGCAAGAATAAAGGGAAGAGATGTTAAGGCTTTATTTATTGTAGGAGTTAATGATGGGGTTTTACCTGCAATTAATAAAGATGAGGGAATATTATCAGACTTAGACAGAGAAGAACTTAAAGAAGTAGGACTTGAAATTGCCTCTACCAATAAAACTAAAGTCTTTGAAGAACAGTTTATAGTTTATACAGCTCTAACATTGGCTAGTGAATATTTAATGATAAGCTATCCTATGGCAGATTTTGAAGGAAAATCATTAAGAGCTTCTATAATAGTTCCTAGAATAAAAAGAATATTTCCAAAGCTTATACAAGAAAGTGATATAGTAAATGAAAGAAGAAAACAAGATAAGTTATTTAAAATAACAGCTCCTAGCCCTACCTTTAATGAATTTATACTAGCTATGAGAAAAAATTATGATAATGAAGATGTTGAGGATTATTGGAAATCTGTTTATTGTTGGTATAAAGATAAGGAAGAGTTTAAAAATAAATCAGGTAACATTTTAGAAGGCTTAAATTATAGCAATACCAATAACACGATTTCTAAGAAAAAAATAAAAGAATTATATAGTAATGATTATGGAAAACTTATGTTTAGTGTATCAAGACTTGAAAAATATGCAGAGTGTCCTTTTGCTTATTTTGTTCAGTATGGTTTAAAGGCAAAGGATAGAAAAATATATGAGTTTTCTGCTCCAGATTTAGGTTCTTTTATGCATGACATTTTAGATAGATTTACTAAAAAGGTAAAAGCAGAACAAATACAATGGTCTGAACTAAATCTTGAAAGATGTAAAAACATAGTTGGAAATCTTGTAAATGAAAAGTTAAAAGAGGATAATAATTCAATTTTAAAAAGTAGCAAAAAGTATAAGTATTTTACAGAGAGATTTAAAAGAATTATAACAAAATCTGTTTCAATAATAGCAGAGCAGATGAGAAGAGGAGAATTTGAGATATTTAGCAATGAATATGTATTTGGAAACATGGGTAATGGTGCACCTATAAAGTTAAAGCTTCCATCTGGAGAAGAGGTATTTTTGACAGGAAGAGTTGATAGAATAGATACTTTAAACTTGGATGATAAAACTTATATAAGAGTTGTTGATTATAAATCAGGAGCTAAAAAGTTTGATTTAAATGAGCTTTATTATGGAATACAAATTCAATTATTAGTTTATCTTGATGCAATTTTAAGAAATTCTGA
>JALFQD010000152.1 GCA_022785265.1 Clostridium sp.
AGTAATTTCAAGTGAGAAATTACTATTATTTATATAGGGTGCGTTGTACCCGAATTTAAGCCTTTGGAGAGCTACACCAAACTAGAGTAGATATAGTAGTTTTACTATTTCAAAATAGAGCTTTATGAAGAAGGAAACAAAGTAAAATTTATATATTTATAACTTTTTATAAGTTTTATGCAACGGTTATTACATATCTATGGCTTCTGATAAGATTTTTGCCAATCGTAACTGCACAACAGGCTCTATTGGAGTAATTATGTCTCTTGTTAATACAAAAGAATTGTATGATAAGCTTGGAATTAAAGAAGTAAATATTACAAGTGGAAGAAATAAAGCAATGGGGTCTTCTGGAGAGGATTTAACAGATGAACAAAAACAAATTCTTCAAAGCAATGTAGATGAAGCTTATGAACAATTTGTAGGCATAGTTGCTGAAGGACGAAATATGGATGTGGAAACTGTTAAAAATATAGCTGATGGAAGAATATACACTGCTAATCAGGCTCTAGAACTTGGATTAATTGATGAGATAGCTGACTATGAAACTGTAGAAAATTCAATAATGGATGAACTTGGGGAAGATATAGAAATATACAAGCCTGACACTTCTGTTAATGATTTCTTTTCTTCTTTATTCTCAGCATATAAAGGAACAAAAGAAAAATCAGATGCCCAAGTTATTACAGAGTACCTAGAAAAGGTTGAAAATAGGGGGCTAATGTATTATGCAGAATAATGAATATGCTACTACAGAAATAATAAATACAAAACCAGAATTAAACTATGCTGGATTTCTTCCTAGATTAATAGCCTTTGCAATTGATAACCTATTAATTGCCATTGTTTTATTATTTGTAAAGATACCTCTAGGTATAGCAACATTAATAAATGGAGCTAGTATGCTAACAAAGCCTGTTTTATTTGAATTTTCTACATTGGATATAGTATTTTATTTATTAGGAGTACTATATTTTGTTATAACTACATATAATACAGGAACTACTTTTGGGAAATGGCTTTTAAAACTTAAAGTGGTTTCATCAAATAATACTAAACCATCATTTTTAGATTTAATATATCGTGAAACTATAGGACGTTATTTAAGTTCTATTATATTTATAGGTTATATTATAATTCCTTTTGATTCTGAAAAAAGAGGATTACATGACCATCTTTGTGATACCAGAGTTATTTATAATTTAAAAACAAATTAACAAACATAATTAATTTAAAATATACTTTTTTATACATTAAAAAGCAGAGGCGGGAAAGAACATAAACATCTTTCCTGCCTATATTTTTATTATTCTATAATGTTACCATCAGTAGAAATTGTTACAACCTGCCAAGGTATCATTTTTCCACAATCTTTAAGT
Source organism: Clostridium sp. (assembly GCA_022785265.1). Taxonomy (GTDB): domain Bacteria; phylum Bacillota; class Clostridia; order Clostridiales; family Clostridiaceae; genus Clostridium. Next base: position 1,380 of record JALFQD010000152.1, read on the forward strand.
GCTTTTTCCACAGCCCTTACTATTCCTCCACAACAAGGAACTTCCATTCTTACAATTTTAACATCTTTTATATCATTATATTTTAAAATCTCTGTAAACTTTTCTGAATAATCACCTTCATCTAACTTAGGACATCCTATTAAAGTTACTCTATTTTTTATAAATTCATTATGAAAATTTCCATAAGCATAAGCTGTACAATCTGCTGCTATTAAAAGCTTTGCTCCATTAAGATAGGATGCATTTGGAGATACAAGCTTTATTTGCACAGGCCATTGCCTTAATTGTGATTCACAACTTTCTATAATTAACTTTTCACCTTTTTCTTCTCTTTTTATTTCCTTAGCCATACTTCCAGGGCATCCACAAGGTATGTTGATTTCAAGCTTTTTCTTTTCCATATTAGCCTTAACAGCCTCTTCATCATAAGCTAAAGCTTCTCTTTCCTCAAAAGAAATTGCTTCTGTTGGACAAGAAGGAAGACAATCCCCTAAGCCATCACAATAATCATCTCTAAGAAGAACTGCTTTACCATTTTTTAAACCTATTGCTCCTTCATGACATGCATTAACACATAATCCACAGCCAGTACACTTTGATTCATCTATTTTTATAACTCTTCTTATCATATAAGTTTCCTCCAATATTTTATTTGTTATAATTATACATTCTTTTTTATATATTATCTGTTACAAATGAAACAAATTAAATTTAAATATTAGAGTTAATACTAATTGGCATATTTTTAAATGTCTCATTCCATTCTTCAATACTATAAACTTTAAAATTGCTTAACATTTCCCTTTTTATTCTTTCATCACATAAATTAAGTGGTAAATTTTTCATAATCCTTATTGTTAATTGTTTTCTAATTCTTTCTTCTATTTCAGGGCCTTCAATTATTAAATAATATCTTATTGGTAATTCATCATCATTCTTTTTCATAGCCCAAAATAATAGTAAACTATCATAATATTTCTTACATATGTTATTGTAAAATTTATCTGACTTAATTTTTTCACTTAATGCTTTTGGATTAGATGCATTTTTTATATTTGCATTCTTATATTCTAAAAATATTATTTCTTTATCTAATCCAATAATAAAATCCACATCATTCAATCCTATACTATTAGCAACTTGATGTAATTCTACAACATATTCAGCTATAGAAAAATCAAATATATATTCTTTATTTTCATCAACTAATATTTTATCATTCATATTAATTTAATCTCCTAAATTCTTCTCTATAACTTCATCTAAAAGCTTTGAATCTGCATCTAAAATTGCATTATTATTTAATTTTCCAAAATAGTTATCACTTTTTATTTTTATTCCACTAGTAACAAAATTAAATTCTTTTGAAATATATTTATTAGGGAAGTCTTTATTTGATTTTTCATAATATAAACTATGAAATATAACATTATCATCCTTTTCTCTTTTTACTTCAAAATACTTTGCAAGATTATAGCTATGAGTAGCAATAAATATCTGAACTCCACTTCTTTGAAGTTCTAATAAAACGTCCACTAATACTGGAATCAACTCCGGATTTAAATTTGATTCAGGTTCATCCCATATAAGTACAGAATCCTTTTCTAATAGTCCATTTCTAATAAGTTTCCACAGTAAAGCAAACTTTCTAAGACCTTCTGCTTCAAAAGAAAATTCTAACTTCATACCATTATTTTTTATTACATAAAAAGAATCATTTTCATAGATAACTATACCATCAATTATTTCAGATATAATTGAAAGTATCTTTGAAGCTACTTTAGATATATTTTTTGTTTCTGGTAGTTCTGCATTTACAATGATGTCAGTTTGTGTTGCATCAAAAGGCATATTATATTTTTCGTTCATAGCTAAAAAACCTTTTGAATGTGACAACATTTCCATTGTTGGTATAAAAATAGATTTTACTTCTTTATTTAGCCAATTATCTAAATTACACATAACATTTTCATTTAATCTATATTCAAATATTATACCATCATATTTTATTTCAAAAGCTGAGTAATGCTCATTACTTTCATACGTTTTAAATTTAGTCATATCACAATTATCATAACTAAAATAATCACTTATTTTTTTAGCTTTATTCCTGTTAGTTTTTTTATTGCTCCACTCACAAGATGCATATATAAATTTAAGTAATGTTGTTTTTCCCGTACCATTTCCACCTATTATTATATTAACTCCCTTTGAACACTGCATTTCTAATCTATGAAATGTTGTTATGTTAAATAGCTTTACTGATTCTATTGACATTTTATCATCTCCTTTTCTGTTAACTCTATTCATATTATTATTATAATCTAGCTTTAAATTTTTATCTATTTTTATAACTAAAAAGTTGCAGACAATCACCTTGCCTGCAACTATAAATTTTATTTATAGAATTCTTGAGTTGCATAAACTCTGTTTCCAGACTTGTACACTCCTATTCCTATACTTTCAAAATTTGTTGATAATATATTTGCTCTATGACCACTTGAGTTCATCCAATTTGTCATAAATTGTTCTGCTAACTTATTGGCATCACTAACACCACCAATATAAGCAATATTTTCACCCCAAGCTTTATAAGAAACTCCATCTTGTTTCATCTTTTCTGTTATTAATTTTCCACTAAGGTCTTCATGGCTAAAGTAATTATTATCTCCCATATCCTTAGATTTTATTCTTGCATATTTCTCCATTGTTGAATTATATGATAATTGTGATATTCCTAC
>JALFQD010000175.1 GCA_022785265.1 Clostridium sp.
AAGGAAAAGTTTCCGACATAGCTGAGCTTGCTCCAGCAAGGCATCGAACTAATATTACTAGATTTTTTTCAAGTAGTTCTTGGGATGAAACACTTTTAGAAAAATCTTTAAGAACTTATATACTAAAACTCATTTGGACTAGATCTAGAGAATCTAAAAAACCTATATACTTTATTATTGATGATACTATTTCAGAAAAAACAAAGCCCTCGTCAAAGGCTAAAAATCCAATTGAAAAGTGTTCATTTCATAATTCACATTTGAAAGGTAAAACTGTATATGGTCATCAAATATTAGTTTCTTTATTATCATGTGACGGATTAGTTCTTCCATATTCAATTGATATCTATGATAAAAAGTCTCTTAGTAAAATAGAATTAGCTAAAAATTTAATTGAATCTCTTCCTAAGCCTCAAAATAAAGGCTATGTTTTATGTGATAGTTTGTATAGTTGTAAAGACATTTTTAATTCTTCTAAAAAAGCAGGCTTTAGCTATATTGGTGCTTTAAAAACTAATAGAGTTATTTTTCCAAAGGGGCATGAAAGACTAGGAATAAAACTTCATAATTTTGCTGAATCATTGAATATTAAAGATTTTGACCTTGTCACCGTCAAAGATAAACAATATTACATTTATAATTATGTTGGTAATTTAAAAGATAGAAAAAATGTTTCTATTGTTTTAAGTTACCCTAAAGATTCTTTTCAAGAAGATAAAGCATTAAAAGCCTTTATTTCCTTAGATGAAACATCAACTCCTTTAGATATTTTAACTCAATATATTGACCGTTGGGCAATTGAGCCATTTTTTAGAGATTGTAAAACTTACTTAGGATTAAATGGATATGAAGTAAGAAATGAAAAAGCTATCAAAAGATATTTAATAATAATGTTAATAAATTATACTTATTGTAAAATATATTCTGATGATTCTTATCATTTTAATATTGGATATAAAGCTGCTAAGAAAGATTTAGAAAAATCTAAAATAATATATATTTATGAAGCTGCTACAAATGGCATATCAATAAATGAAATTTTTGAAATATTAAAATTAGCTTAGAATCCTACTTTTTGTTTAACTGTAAAATTTTGTAATTGAAAACGCACTATTATAGTAAATAATGAGTCTATCAATCATATGGAAGAAAAGGATATATTAGGAAACTCAAAAAAGTTATTTTAACAACATATTTTTATACAAATAACAAAGAAGTATGTAAACTTGAGACAGTAATATCTTCAAGAGAGGATGAAACTGATAGTTATATAATTACAAGCGAAAAATTATGGAAAAAGCCTGCTTCCATTATAAAGAGGAAGAAAAGCATTTTTGATTTTGATGATTCAATGTTAGTGGCTGAGCGTAATGTTGCAGAAGAGTTTTTATCTGATGATGTAAGTATTATTATTGCTCAGAATAAGAAGAACAAGAAACATATAACAGTGACAAATTTATTATCATTTACAAATATGAATATTCTTCCAAACACAGAAATTATACCATCATCAGTGATTAAATTTCTTGATCCAACAATAGAAAAATTATATTTTGAAAATAATGATAAAAATAATGTTATTCATTTGAAATTTTTCAAATATCTACAACACCAAAGATGGTAAGTCTTAATTTGGGTGTTACAGAAAGAGTTGTAAATTGCTTTGGGACTGTCGCACAAAGAAAATTACTTAGTAGTATATATTGTATTGATATTTCTTGATGCAATAGCCCCATTTTTCCAAGAAATTTAACTTATAATACAAATTACTATTCTTGATTTAGCTCACAATTGTTATGGTAGATATCATTTACTGCTTCAGCATATAAAGAACGAGATTTTTTATTAGGATTAGTATTTTTATTCTTTTTTTCTAAATAATAATCTCTGACATTTTGCCATAGTCCCATTTTTTTTAGCCAATTTATTTTATTAGGAAGGAAATAAAAACTCTCTTTTTGTTCTTGCCATTCATAACTATTCTGTTTTTTATTATGGAAGATAAATTCTTGACATTCATGACCATCATCATCAATATAATCATTTACTACAGCAAAATCGCAACTGTGTAAAATCTTTGAGTTTTTATGATCAACTACTTTAATAGTAATGACTCGTTTGCTATCTTCAATTTTATTATATTTAAATTTGTCTTTATGTTTATTAAAAGCATTCATAAGAATCTTTTTAATTTCTTTTGCTGTGAATTCATTATTTTCATCATTAATTATAAGATTTACATCAAAATCATATCCTATGTTGCTTGTTTTATCACAAGTAATCATATTCCTGCTAGAACTCCCAATAAATTTAAAATTAAATGTAAAATACTCTCTTACTTCATCTTGAACTAAATGTATCAATTTAATTAATTCTTTTTTTACAGGTTTATATTTTTCTGGAGAAACATATTCAAAATTATACATTAAAAAATCACCTTACCTTAAACATTATAATTATTTTGTATTAATTCATTAAATCATTATAGGTTAATACTAAAAATATTGTCTGTCAATTAGTATTTATAAATTATTTCTAAAATGTAACAATATTATTTGTTAAAAATAAGATTGTAATATTAAAAGAATAAGTTTACACTTATGATAAGAAAATTTTAGGAAAAGGTTTCAATCTAACAAAGAGAATAGAGCATATATTATTACAGATGAAAGGAGTATTGTATATGAATCATAAAGGGACAACAAAATTAGAAACTAATCGTTTAATACTTAGAAAATTTGTCATAGAGGATGCAAAGGCAATGTATGATAACTGGGCATCAGAGGATAAGGTTACAAAATTTCTTACATGGCCTACCCATAGTAGCATAGAAGATACAAAGATAGTTTTGAATAATTGGATTAGTAATTATGAAAAGCTAGACTTTTATAATTGGGTCATTGAAATAAGAGATACTGGTGAAGTTATAGGTAATATTTCAGTTGTATTGGTAAAAGAGAATATCAAAGGTGCAGAACTAGGTTACTGTATGGGTACAAAATGGTGGGGGCAAGGAATAATGCCTGAAGCTGGACAAGCAGTAATTAAGTATTTGTTTGAAGAGGTTGGATTTAATAGAATATCAGCAGTCCATGATAAAAACAACCCTAAATCTGGAAGAGTTATGCAAAAGCTTGGAATGAAATATGAAGGAACACTTAGAAGTGCAGGATTTTGCAATCAAGGAATAATAGATGAATTATGGTATTC
>JALFQD010000228.1 GCA_022785265.1 Clostridium sp.
AAGTACAAATAAATGGAAAAGATGAAACAACTTTAGATAATTTAACAGCAGTTGCAAAAGTAATTGCAGAAAAGTTATTTAAGTTACAAGAATTTTAGTGATAGTGTTATTATGTTTTTTCAAAAAATATATACGATATATACATTAGTAAGCAAGTAATACTTTAAATTGCTATGACCTTTAGTGTCTGGCAAGATTCCAATGGTGAGCTATTACTAAATATTAAATTATTTGCTAGTAAGTATCTATTTTTTATGATAAAAAATAGATTTAAGTAAAAAGCCAAATTTTAAGTTTTTCAATTTAAGATTTGGTTTTTTATTTTTATATAAAATTTTTATTTACCATAATATATATTTATTTAAAAAATATATTGAACTTTACAACAAGTAATTATATTATAGTAGTATAAATTTATAGGATATGTGTATTATTAAGTATAAAAAGTATTTACTTAGTAAAAAATAAAATAAGTGGGAAATAATAAAAAGGAGGGCTATATGCAAAAATTTTCAAGTAATTATATAAGTTGTCATAATAATTATATCATTAATATTAATATGAAAAGTGAAAATTGTGTGGAGGATGAATTTCTTAGTACATATAACGTATTACAGAATATATTGCAAAGAGGTGCTCCAACTAAACCATCAAACTATTTATTAAGTAAATATGAAAATTATAGTATAGACCCAGATATAAGATATTTATCACAGGATGAGTGTAAATGGAATGGGGTTATTAAAGGTTATGGTAATAATAATCCTGCAAAGCTATTTTATGAGAGTATCTTACCAAAAGTGCTAAAGGGTGAATATGATTTTGTTAAAAATTTAATATTGCCTGAAGCATTAATTAATGAAATTACTGGTGAGGAAAATGAAGAGTTTTCTGAAAATGCAGTGGATTTTTATCTTCCTCAATGTAAATTAGTAATTGAAATAGATGGTATTCAGCATAAGGAAGAAGTAAATGTTCAAAGAGATATTGAAAGAGATACATATCTTGCTAAGTTTAATATAAGTGTTTTAAGGATACCTGCTAATTCAATAAGGGATAATGATAAGAAATTAGATAAAATACTTAAAGAAATTAAAGAAAAAATTATAAATAGTAAGGAAATTCAATTATATAAAAGTTCATTAGATTTATTTAGTAAAGATAAAGACTCATTAATAAAATATAGCCTTGATGGAATAATGAGATTTCAGATTTTAATACTTCAGTTACTAAAAAGAGGTATTATTAGTATAAGTGATGATAGTTGGAATTTTCAAATTAAATCTTCAGATATACATATTGATTATTTTGTTGCAATAGAAGACATATTTATTTGGATTGAAAATTTATTAAACTTACAAGGCAAAAAACTAATAAGACCTTCAATAAATATAAAAAAGGTAAATAAATTTGTTAAAAGCAAGGAAACATTGAAAATTGACTTTAGTTTACTTAAAAGATGGGATGAAAGTATAAATGAGGATGATGTTATTTTTGTAAGAAGTGATTATTTAGATGAAAAGGATTACTTTAAAGTAGCTACTAGTAAAAGTATAAAGTATAACATTATTACTGAAGGTAAGGAATCTAATGAAAGTAGTTTATATATGCTTAATGAAAATATATTTGGTTTTTCAAATTTTAATATAGGACAACTTCCTATTATAATTAATAGCTTATCATTAACTGATACCATAGGTTTATTACCTACAGGTAGTGGTAAATCTTTATGTTATCAATTAGTATGTTTGCTTCAGCCTGCAATAAGCTTTGTGGTTGTACCTATAAAATCACTAATGTATGATCAAAAATATAACTTAGATAAAAAAGGAATAGTACATACTAATTTTGTAAATAGTGAACAGACAGCACAAGAAAAAGAAAAGATATTAAGTGAGTATTCTAGGCTTAAATATATGTTTGTATGGATATCTCCAGAAAGATTTCAAACTCATAATTTTAGGGAGCAGTTAAGAACTATAAATAGTATGTATCATATTGGTTATGCTGTTATAGATGAAGTACATTGTTTATCAGAATGGGGGCATGACTTTAGAACGTCTTATTTAAATTTAGCAAAAACTATTAATAGATTATGTCCAGATGCGAAGTTTTTAGGGCTTACAGCTACTGCTTCTAAGAATGTATTAAAAGATATATTAGTAGAATTTAATATGGATGAAAGAAATGTAAAGACTATACTTGATTATACTAGAAAAGAATTAGAATTTAGAGTTATTAAGGATGAGGATGGAAATAGCAAAGATAAAGAAAATTTATTATTTAATCTTCTCCATGATATAGAAAATAAAGATCATATTACAAAAAACAATAAAGGATATAAAAAGTGCATGCTCATATTTACTCCTCATGTAAATGGTAATTATGGCTGCTATTCATTATCAAATAAAATTAATAGTGATAAACAATTTAGTAATATGGCAAAGTATTATTCAGGAGAAGCACCTAAGGAAAATAAGTGTCCTATTATGAATGATAAGAAATTTGGTGAATATAAGATTAATGTTCAAAATGAATTTCAAGAAAATAAATTTCCTATTATGGTAGCAACAAAAGCTTTTGGTATGGGGGTGGATAAGCAAAATATAAGATATACCATTCATTTTGGTCTTCCACAATCAATAGAATCTTTTTACCAAGAAGCAGGAAGAGCAGGAAGAGATAAAGAAAAAGCAGTATGTTACCTATTAAATTCAAGGGATAAAAATGCAAAAAAGTATTATGATGCTGTATTTAGTTTAGAAAGTACAATAGAAGACTTAAATGAAATTAATAAAATAAATTCTAGGTCATCAGATGATTTATATAGAAATCTGTTTTTAATGCTTAGTGGAAATAAAACAATTAAAGAAGAATGTGCATTGGCTATAAATATATATGAAAATTTTTGTAAGGAAAGAAAAGAGTTAATATCAATTGAAGATTTAAGTAGGTCAAGAATTACTTATAATAACAATGTTATTCAATGTAGCTTTGTAACAGTTCAAAAGGCAATTTATCGTTTGAGTTTACTTGGAATAATTAAAGATTGGACCATAGAAGACTGGGGCAACAGAGGGAAGTTTAATATAGAATATGGTCATTGTGATTATCAAAATGCCTTTAATTCATTAAATAAGTATATCAAAAAATATGATATTGAATTTGATTTAAATAATAATAACCTTACAAAATATCAAAAGTATTATGATATTTTAAATAATAATAGCAAGGATAAGGTATATAACCTTATATATATATTAATTCAATGGAACTATGATAATATCTTTTATTCAAGGAGGTTATCACAAAAGAATCTTCTTGATTTATGTGATAGTTACTATACAAAAGGAAAAGAATATTTTAAAAATACATTAGAAGGATATTTTAAGATTTCAGATGAATCCTTTAAACTGGACCATTTAGTATACAATCCAGATGATTTTGATAATACATATGATATGATTTTTTCTAGTGAAGAAAATAAAGTTAAGAATTTAAATGCACTAGAAAAAACTGATGTGGCTCTTATGAGATTTTTAGAAAGCTACAGATATAATACTTCATTAAATTACTTAAGTGGAATTTTAGCATTAAAATTAGATAAATATAATGACAAACTAGTAAGAGATAGATTTAATTCAGCTTTTCAAAAAATTAATACCTATGATGATAAAAAGAAAAAAGAAATTTTTAATAAAACTATAGAGGTAGGAAAAACCTTAGATGAAAAAAATAGAGACTTTTTAGCAGAGGTATTATTAAAATATATCAAAAAGGAAGAGTTATATGATTCATTAAAAGATAATGTGAGTCTTGAGTTAATACTATCAGAGAAAGTCTCAATAATTAAAAAGTTAGGAGAAAAGATAAATGAATAGTTTAGATAAGTTAAATAATACAATAAATGATTTTCAAGTTCAAGTAAAGGAAATTGAAACAGTAGTGGACAAGCAAAAAAAATTAAATAATCTTGTAGATAAAGTTGATTTAATAGTTAATGATGTAAAAGAAATTGAGAAGAAGGCAGACAGCTTATTAAACGCATCTGAAGTAGTGAAAAAAATAGGTGATACAAAGGATGAATTAAAAACTGAAGTTACGTGCCAATTCAAGGAAATGAAAAATACATTAAAAATTGATGTTAACGATACAATAAATAATGTAAAGAAAGAAATGGAAGCAGAAATTAAAAGAGAAATAAGTGATAATAATGATAATTTAAAGAAAAATATGGAAAAATCATTCACAAATCTTAAAAGTGAATTAATTTATAAAAATGAAGTTACACAGAAATCACTAGAAAGCATAAATAATGAAACAAATATAAAAATAAATAATTTAGAAAATGAAATGAATAATAATATAGAAGAAAGGATTGATAAATTAAGTAAAGAAAACAAGGTATTATCAGGAATTGCAATTATATTACTTTTAATTAATTTAGCATTAATATTTATTATTAAATAAACACAAAACATAGTTTTTATATTATAGTACATACGTAATATTTAGCCCATCAAGGCAATACAATATATTATGCTTTGATGGGTTAATTTTATTATAGCAAGCGATAGAGCCAAGACCTCTTACTAGAACTCTAAGGGCCCAGAAAATTGCCAGTAACAAGCATAATATAAGATGTATTCGAAAGAGTATGGCTTTTTTTTGAAAAGAATTATTTTCAGAAAATTAAAATAAATTCATTTTACATAAAAGAAATAATAATATATAATGGAAGTGAAAAAATAAATAGGAGAATGTAATATGTCTAAAAATAACAATGAAATAAAGCATGAAGACTTAATAATG
>JALFQD010000242.1 GCA_022785265.1 Clostridium sp.
CCCAACTTAAATTTAAAACATTACTTTCGTCTTTTCTAAGTGCAATTCCCATCGCATATGAAGTAAATTGTAGATTACTTTGTCTTCTCTTCATTACCTTTTTAATGTCATTTTCTAATTGTTGTTTTAACCAATAAACATTTGTCTTAGTTTTTGCATATGAATATAAACAAGAATGATAATATTTACCATTATTATGAAGTGCAGAAAGTTTCTCCATATCATTTTCGTTTGCACATACACTTAATGTATAAATAGCTTGATTATTTGTTGATATCTTAGGACCATTATCAATAATACCCAAAAGTTCACTCCTTAACTGTAACATACAACAAATTGCAAGTTTTCTCTTTTCATCATCTTTCCATGTATAGCCAATTTTTCTTGCGATAACAAATAATCTTTGTTTTTCCTCTTGACTTGAACTTTCATCAAGAGCTTTTAATATTACTTCTGCAAAATCCTCTTTATTTTGAGCATTGCAGATATTTTTTACTGAAGATTTAATTTTTTTAGCTATATTGATACCACTTGGCTTGTTTCTACATCTTTCATAGTTTTTACAAAGTTGAAGCATATTATTTATTTCATCCTTTGGTTTTAGCTTACTTCCACTTGGTGCTATGATTTTTGTCTTAATATTAGAAGATTCATTATTATCAATATTTATCTCAACATAACCTTCTTCAATTTTTTCAAGTCCAGCAGTATCATTGCTTGTCCACGCTTTCATTGTGATTACTTTATTGTTATTCATATAAATTTCAAAAGCCACATATGCTCCATCTGGATACTTATTCTTAAAGATAATATTACCATTTGCAATAATTCTATATGTATCATCAAGATTACGACTTTTAATAGGAATAGCTATCATATTTTGTCCAGGATTTATTTGGAATCCTGTCATAACTTCAGATTTATATGGAAGCTCAGCACCTGTAGGTATAATTTTATGAACACCTCCATTTTTAACTCCTAGATATAAACTATCATTTAAAATACTCTTGCCCCACTCAATAGGCATATATGAATTTAATGGTCTTGTCTTTACTCTTTCATCATTTACTTTTTCATTCCCCTCTCCTTCTCCAATAATTCTCATATTGTCTTTAATTTCATCATATTTATGTAAATAATAATGATAAACAGCTGCTCCTCTTGCTACAGCTTGGTCTGGGTCAAGGGCTTCAATTGGTTTAAAGCCAAAAAATTTTTCAAGTCTTTCAGTTACCATATAGAACTTAGACATTCCACCATTAACAATAACTGCATCTATGACTACATTTTCCACGTTCATTTTTTTAGATGCTTTATCTAAAACATCTAAGATAGGATAAATAATATTTCTTGTAGATGAAATACTATCTATTCTTTTATAATCTTCAAAAACAAGATTATCTGCCATAAATGTACTTAAAATTGATTCAACCTCTTCTTTTGTAAATGTATCATCATAGGACAAACCACCTGGCATATTACCACCAGTTGGTGCACTAATTTCATCCTCATAATCATCCCAACCAGAATCAGAACAATAATCTTCACTACACTTTTCACTTATCTCAAGTTTTAAAAATTCAGCGTATGCCCTAAGTTTTGGCATAATCATATCCTTTTCTCTCTCTATTTTTGAAATAATCTCTTTACCTTTGTTTGAATATTGTTTTTTATATCTTTCATACATAGCCTTTGCTATTTCTTCATCAAAATCATCTCCACCAAGAAGTGTATATCTATTTGTGGCAATCTCATTTACCTCTAAAACCTCCTTTAAATTATCTCTTCTTTTTATTTTATGCATAGTAATATCTAAAGTTCCACCACCTAGGTCAAACACTAATACATTTTTCTCTTCACTTAAATCTAATATATGACTTGATATTTCGCCATTATTTATTTGATTAATCAAATCATAAATTACAGCATTTGGCTCAGATAAAAGAATAGGTCTTTCACTTCCATCAGAATTTTTTGTTTTTATGCCAGCTAATTTAGCAGCATCTATTGTTGCCTTACACATAGATGAATCAAAATTTGCAGGTACAGTAATAACTGCATCTGTTATTTCAGTTCTATAAATATTAGATGTTGCTTTAAGCATATGCTTTAATATTCTTGATGAAATTTCAGCTGGTGTTTTATCAGGAACATCAAGTGATAAACCTTCTGCAAAAGGTTTACCCATTTGACTTTTAATAGATTTTGCAACTAAATGAGGTCTTAATTGATATTGAAACTTAGCAAAATCACCTACTAATGGTTCATAATTATTTTCCTCTCTATAGTAAACACAAGATGGCAATGTAGGTTTCTTTTGTTTTGTAAATTTTACTTCTGAAGATACTGAATTATACATATCTACAGCTCTTGGTATTTCCACAACCTTACTTACTATATCACCATTAGGCTTTACATTAATTGTAGCAAGAACAGAATTTGTTGTTCCTAAATCTATTCCAACACATAAATCATTATGCTTTAAATCATCATTACTATTAATCATTTTCTTTTTCCTCCTTAACTTTTGGTCTTGAAATTTGAATATTTTTATCTTTATAAATCCATCCTGGAGAAACAACCTTTACCTTCTTAGTATCTTTAGTAGATATAAATGGTGTTCCTTCATAATTACAAAATTCAACATCTTTAGCAACAACCTCTTTAACCATATTAATCTTCATAATTGGTTCTATATGACTATCTCTTACAAATTGAATTAATTTTTTTACCATAATTAAAAGCCCATTAATCTCAATAGGAAGCTCATAATTTTTCTTTCTAAGTTCATCAATTCCTCTTTTAACTACAAGAAGCTCATCTAAAATACAACCATATTTTTCTGAATTTAACCTTGCAAAGAAATCTGTAAGTTCTCTTATTTTACTTTCTTCTAATTGTTCCTCAAACTCATCTTGTAAATCCTGTAACATTATATTTGTTCTTTCTAATGTATTTTCTAATTGACTTATTCTTTGTAATGCCTGTTTGTAAGATATTTTCTCTTGAAGTGTATTATTTTTTACTTTATCTTTATCCTGAGTAAAGCCATACACATAACTAATAGCATCTACCATCTCATAGAAAAAGAACTTACATAAAGTATTTCCTAATGAATATAAATTTTCCTTATCATTAAATACATCAATTTCAGGATACTTTTCAAAAATCATTATTGCTACTATACGTTCTTGAGACATATGAAACTTTCCATTTTTAAGTGAAGGCTCTTTTCTAATTTTTTCAAACTTCTCAAAAGAAGCTTCATCTCCTTCAATTACCTTTTTAAAATACTCTGTTACCTTATTTGCCCACTCTAATAATTCCACTCTTTCAACAGGATTTCCCATTCTTCTCTTCCTAAATATTTGAATAACTTCATATCCATTTAGGTTATAACCATATTTATTATTCATCTCAATTGCACATTGTGTAGGCTCACTACTAAAATTATGACAAAGCACAGAAAATAATCTATTTTCCATTACGATTTCATTATTTATTGATTTTTCCTTTTTAACCTTTCTAAGCATTGCTTCATGAATTTTATTTATTACTTCTTTTACTTTTTTATTTTCTACATTAATCATTTCTAACCTCCAATTAATTATAATTTATATATTTCCCCTTCTTCTGCAAAAACAAATTGGGTTCTACATTCTCCATCGAGCATAACAGTTTGTTCTATTGTATATTCATCACAACTACGCTCTTTTGGACAATGAACTATATATACCTGTTTTGGGTTAATCTTTTTTATAAACCTTTTCATATCTTGAAAATCATCATGAAGTGAAAAATCAACCTTTATACATTTATAAAGTTTACTAGCACTACACTTATTTTCTGATGTAACATATATGTGAGGAATATTTATAGACTTTCCATAAACAACATGATTATTTTCATTTAATATAGGTATTGATAATTTTTCAAATTTCTCAACTATAGGCATTATAGATTTATCTATATATATTGGTACATTTTGAAAATTATACTCATTTAAGGTTTTAATAAATTCTATTCCCTTACTTAATTGTGGAACATAACACATTACAGAAAACCCTCTAGTTACTTCACTATATATTCTTTTTATTGCACTATATAAGCTATTTGATTTTTTTATATAATTTGGATGCTTTGCATGTAAACCACACATAATAATTGTATCTATTTTTATGTTATCAGGTATAAAATATCCATCCGTTAGAAAAGTTTTATCAACAGAATAATCTCCTGTATACAATATCTTTCTTTTCCCATATTCAAATAACATCATCATTGCACCTGGAATATGTCCTGCTGGTAAAAAAGTTACCTTATAATTTATAAAATCTAATGACTGCATATAACTTACATTTATTACCCCATCTAATATCCTTTGAGCTATTAATCTTTCTTCCTCTGTTTTTATACTACCTAACATATAATCTTTATCATATAATTGATATTTAGCTAGTAATGATGTCATTTCAGTCATATAAACCTCAGGATTTCTTATACCTTTCATTAATTTAAGCAAAAAACCTACATGGTCAATATGTGCATGGGATATAAATACTTGATTCAATTGATTTAGACTTTCAAGAAATGATGATGTTAATAAAGAATATATATCAGGTTCAAAAACAACTCCATTTTCAATACCTATACCAGCATCAAGAATAATATTTGCATTTCCAAGTCTTAAATAATAACAGCTTGCCCCAACTCTTTGACCCCCTCCAAGTGGCATAAAAAGTATCTCTTCATTCATAATAACACCTCCTTTATTTTTATTATACATACCTTAATTTACAGAATTGTAATTCTCATTTTTACTAAAAAATTTTCCATATAACTGCTTTTCAAAATATCATAGTGCTTTAGAAAGCGTTTTCATTTTAAGCTTTATTTAACTTTGTCTATTTCTATACTTTATTCTATCATAGTTGAACTACATACACAATATATTCGCTATTTTTTATCTTTTATTATTTATTATGATATTTTTTTACACAAAAATAAAATAAAAAATCATTTCATAAAAGCACATTCTTTTGTTTCTATGAAATGAAATTCTATTTTTTATTATTTAAAAATACTCCTATTTGATTTAATTTATTTATACTTTTTTTAATATGACATTAAGCCACTTTTCATTTTCTCTTAAAGCTCTTACATCTTCTGTTATGTATTTTTCTATTAACTTATACTCTTTCATATCTTTTATTAATTCTTTAAATTTTTCTTCTGTCATATCAGTAAAATATCTTCCATTTCTTTCACCTTCAAAGTCACCATACTTAAAAGATAGATAAAAATATCCTCCTATTTTTAACATGCTACTTATATTTTTCATGACTTTTTTTAATTCTTCATATGGAAGATGTAAAAGTGAGGCACACGCCCATACACCATCAAATTTTATATTACTTTTAAAATCTTGAAATGTACTGTTTATTACCTCTTGTCCTATATAATTTTTTGCAAATTCACATAGCTTTTTTGAGCCATCTACTGATACCACTTTAAAGCCTTTCTCTAAAAACGCTTTGCTATCTCTTCCTGAACCACATCCTAAATCTAAAATGCAATCTCCTTTTTTAAGATGCTTAATTAACATATTTTGCATTTTATCAAATTCTACATCTTTTGTTGAATTTATAAATAAATCTGAATTTTTATTGTAATATTCTATTGTTTTATCCATCATTTTCCCTGCTAACATGATTTTTTATTTATAACTTATTACAAGCTTTCTATTCTATCTTATTTGACACTTCTGCTCAATTTTTTTATTCATAACTATATTAATCAACTTCTTCAAAAACTGTTACTGAATCTACTGAAAGCTTTGTTTGTAGCCATGAGACAAGTTGATTGTGTTTTTCTTCTGTAAGGTGTTTTGGAAGTTTTATTATTGCTATTGTATACTTTTCTTGTATCTTTTTCTCATCATTCCAAGATTTTTGTGTTCCTATTGAACATTTTGTTATTTCTGGGTATAGAGCCTTCATTTCTTTTGTTATTTCTTCTACGTTATAATCTTCTTTTTCATACTGCATTAACTTTGCTTTATATTGTACTACCTCAGATTTTAACTCTTCAAGATTCTTATCTGAAATATTTGCTCCTTTATTTCCTTCTTTTATAAGTTCTTCAATTTCTTCTATTGTTACTCCAGATAAAACTTCTGTTTGAGTTACATTAAGTTTCATATCTGAAAGATTGTAACTTGCCAAGTTATTCTTTATATTTTCTATTTTCTCTTCACTTAGCTGCTTTCCAATAAGGGCAACATTAATTGTTTTTTTATCTTTATCCACTTTAGATTGGACAAGTTGTGTACCATCAAAATTAAACTCTTCTGATAAAAAGTTATTTACATTATTATCAAACATAGTATCACGTACAAGCTGATACGCCCATATTATGCTTGGAATTGTTAGTAATAATGCAATTGTTAATGTTAATCTTTTTATCTTTTTCCCTGTTTTTTCATTTATATATGCCTTGCATGGTACTTTCATGACTTTTATAACTATTGCTGTTGAAAGACATATGAAAAATCCATTTATAAAAAATAAATACATAGCCCCTGTAAAAAAGCTAATTTGATGAGTTGCAAGACCATATCCTGCTGTACATAAAGGTGGCATAAGTGCTGTTGCAATTGCTACTCCTGGTATAACATTTCCTTTTTCTTTTCTTGTAACACCTATAATGCCTGCAAGTCCACCACATATTGCTATCAAAACATCCCATATGCTTGGTCTAGTTCTTGCTAAAAGCTCTGAACAAGCTGTTGATATAGGGGAAAGTGAAAAGTAAATTGTAGATGTAATTATACATATAGTAACTTGAAAAAATAGTCCTAAAGTGGCATTTCTAACAAGTTTTAAATCTACTGTTGCTATTCCATAACCTACTGCCATAATGCCACCCATAAGAGGTGAAATAAGCATAGCTCCTATAATTACTGCTGTTGAGTTCATATTTAGTCCTATTGAAGCTATAAATATTGCAAGGATTAATATACACATATTAGTTCCCTTAACCCTTGAACCTGCTATTATGTTTTTTCTTATTTCATCATAAGGTGCGTTGTCCCAATGCAAATCAAATGCTTCTCGAAACATATCCTTAAAAGTTTCATTCTTAGGTTTCATAAATTTTCATCATCCTTTCCATTACTAAAATATTCTAAATAAAAGCTTTTTATATTCATTAAATATATTACTTTTCTTTAAATTTGACAATATATAAAGTATTAATTATTACTTTGCTTTTT
The DNA here is from genome assembly GCA_022785265.1 of Clostridium sp. Classification (GTDB taxonomy): domain Bacteria; phylum Bacillota; class Clostridia; order Clostridiales; family Clostridiaceae; genus Clostridium. Next base: position 7,274 of record JALFQD010000242.1, read on the forward strand.
CCACCTTGCTAACTCCAAGTCAACGCAAAGTAATAATTAACACTTTCTAAAGGGAAAGAAATTTTTAAACTTATTTCTTTTGTAAAGCTTTATTATTGGCTTAGCAAGTTATAAACTACTTAGTAAATAATATAATTTCCTAATGATGTAAAAAGTCAAAATGAATAACCAAGCACTTATTATTATATTTTTAACCATTTTTATGTGTAAAATTTAGATACTTATGCAAATAAAATCATATATGGGTAATTTTTTTATAAAATATTTTATTTAAAATTCTTTTTTGATATTTTTTTACAGTTATCTATTGACTTTATTTTCCAATGATTGTATACTATAAATAGTAAAAATTTTCCAAATATTTAAACTTTAAAGGAGGTTAATTATGGATAGTCAGCATGTCGAAAGTTTAGTTACAAGGTTTCTTGAAGATAATGATTTAAAAGCTAAAGAAGAACTTATTGAAAGCTTTATACCATTTATAAAGAAATTTTCAAAGTCAATATTCATTTATGGATATGATAAATATGACATTGAAAATGAGTGTTATAAAGCTTTGTTAAGGGCATTAACTTATTATAATTCTAGAAGCAATACCTTTGTGGCTTTTGCTATAAGAACTATTAAAAACTCCTTATATGAAATTTTAAGAAAATCTAAAGCAAGAGAATCTGCTGAAGGAAAGGAAGCTCTTATTTTTACAGATACTCTTGAAAATACTCTGCTTTCTCAAGAACTACCCATAGAAGAACAAATTTACAAAACTCTAGACAATCTTCTTTTAAAAGATGCAATAGACAAGCTATCTCCAAATGAAAAGGTTTTTATAAATTATATATTCATAAACAAAAAAACTTTAAGAGAATATGCAGAAGAATATCATATGACCTATAAAGAAGCACTTGCTTTAAGAATGAGAATTTTAAGAAAGCTTAGAAAGATTATTGGTGGAAAGGATGAATTTAATCTTTATATGAAAGGGTGATTATTATGGCAACAAAAGTTCCTAATGCATTTATAGATAAGATTTTAGAATGTAAAAAATATTATTCTATAGATACTATGCTTGGATTATGCTTTATCTCCTCTGAAGCTATTGATAAAAAATCTTACTTTATAAAAACTGAGAATTTTTCTATTATTTCTCTTGCAGAAAAGCTTAAAGGAAAATATGTTAAAGCAACTTTAAGGACTATTGTTTCTAATATTAAAAACCTTATTTCAGTTAAAATATTAAATAAAAATGAAGCTAATAATGAATGGATTCTTACTGGCATGGAAGAAATGCACAATAAGGGAAGCCAAGGTTTTACACGCATTTCTGAGTGGTTTTTTAGTGCAGATTTTTCATGCCTTACTTTAGTTGAAAAACGTATAGCTTTAGTTTTAGCAATGCTTAAGGGTAGCCGTTCTAGTAAGTTTTATAAAGAGGACGAATTTATAATAAATCTTCTTAACCTAAATAGTAGCATTTGGTCTAAAGCACTTGGAAGTAATGATAAATATTATGGAAAAAAGATTATAAAAAGATTTTTAGAAAGAAATTTTGTTGAAAAAATTAATAAAAGCTCTGTTTATGATACTGCCCCTAAGAAAATTAGAGATTTCTGCATTTCTTTTAGATGTAGCCTTTTTAGTAAAAAACAGAGAAAATTTGCAGAAAATGAAGAGGCTGATTTTGTAATGATTTTAAATAAAGAAGAATATGACCTTTTAAAGGATATTATAAAATTTTATAAAGATTCAGGAAAAGAGATTTCTCTTACCAGCACTGAATTTATGCATATAATACAAGCTATTGCTCCATTAAACTGGAACCTAAAATTTGCTGTTGCAAAGGATATAATAGCTAAATTTGTATCAATAAGATACTACAAAAATTCAAACGATATAATTTCTCTTCCTAATTACTTGAAGGGAATTATAAATAATATAATCAAAAGACAAAAAGAAGAAGTGATGCTATAACAAAAGATACCTATTCCTTATTTTAAAAGCCAGACTTTAAATTGAAAAAATTTAAGGTCTGGTTTTTCTGCTTTTAATAAATAAAATCCTTCACACTAAAACAAAAAATAAAAAATTAACTTAAGAATATATACTTAAAAACTAAAAATCTGCTTATAATACATAAAAACTACTGATTTTTTAAGACTTTATGAAAAGTTGTCTAAAAATTCTGTAAGCTTCTTTAAAATTAGTAAAAAGTCCTCTAAAATCCTTACAAAGCTCTTTTCTTAAAAAATCCTTAAAAGCCTTGAGGATACTTTCTTAACAATATTTCTATAAAAACATAAAGTGTAAGTATATTAATAAATAGAATGTTAACTAACTAATTGTAAGGGTAAAAATAAACTGCGGATATCTATTTCTCACTTACTTATAAAAATAGGGAAATCTGGAGGTGATACTGTAAAAATCATAAAAATAATTACAATAATTATAAGTAGTATAATAGGAACTAAATAATTTATTCCCTTTAAATATTTATAAAGATGATATCCTACAAGCTGGGCAAATAATATACTAAAAAACAAAATTAAAACATCAATTACTAAACTTTCAATTCCAAGAGCACCAGTATATAAATAATATATAGCTGGCACTAAAATTATTCCTGTAATTATAGAAAAAAATGCAGCATTAAACCATCTATCTTTATTAATATTATATTTTTTATGTTTAAAAACATAATATAATATCCACCATAAAAGTAATGGAGTTAAAATTAGCTTTATATGTTCCCATATACTTTCATTTATTGGAGTAAAAAAGCCTACAATAATATTTTTACCAGTAAATTCATATGCAAAATGAAAAAGTGAGCCAATAATAAACAAAAAAGGAACACTATATAATATCCATTTTGACTCTTGTGATTTTGATGCTAAACAATTTTTTGATTGCTTTGCCATAATATCTCCATATAAATTAATCTAGTATATTATTATATAGGATATTATAAATATATGTCTTAAAAATTTATATTGCTAAAATACTTGTTATTTATTATAAATGATTCCTACACTTTATCATACAATCTTTCTTATAAAAAGCTATTCCGTATTTTAAAATATCTTTATATCCATCCTGTACTAATTCCATATCATATTTCTTTTCTTCTATCTGGTTTAAAGCCTTATAACATTTATTTTCTAAGTTATTTACATTTTTTACAACCTTTATTTCTATAATTACTGCCTTTCCACGTCTATTAGGATATTTAATTATTATATCACTTCTTCCTATACCACTTTCTCTATTTGACTTTATTTCATAATTGTCAATATTTGATAAAACTCCAACTAAAAATCCATGATAAAAATTTTCATAAGAATCATTAAAGCTTATAATTTCTTCAAGAACAGATACAAGCTCCTCCTCAAAGTTTAGCTCATCTCCTTTAAACATTGCTTCATACATTTAGAAAAATCTTTTTGCTTAATTTTATTATTAAACCATTCTATAATCATATTTTTATAAATATATCTTACTTCAGAATTAGGAATGGCCATTTTTACATAAATATTTTCTCCTTCCTGCCTCTTAGAAACTTTTTTCAAATATCCTGTAAATAAAAGAAAGCTCCATAAATTATCATCCTTTTTATTTATATCTTCATAGGTTACTTCTTCAAAAACAGCTTCCTCTATAGCATTTCCATCAATTAATTCCTGTATTTCTGACTTTGTTTTCATATCTGCTTTTTCAATTAAGCTTCTTATAATACTATTTGAACTTGTATTTGACCAATATGGCTTTGGATAGCTTTTAGAATTTGCACATAATGATTTTACATAATTAATGACACTCCAAGGATTATAAACTTCTGCATTTCCAAATAAATATCCATCATACCATTTTTTCATTTCTTTCTTTTTATTTTTTATATTATAAAATTCAAGGATTTTATCTACTTCTAATTGGGTAAATCCAAAATTTTCACTATAAATTTCATTTAAAATGGATATTATTTCTAAATTGTTAAGTCCAGTAAAAATACTTTCTTTGCTTATTCTTAAACAGCCTGTAATTACTAAAAACTCTAAAAATGGATTTGTTTTTAATGCTGATTCAAATAAAGAACGAATAAAATCTGTCATTTCTTCATAAATACTTACATATACTTTACAGATTAATTTATCCTAAGAGTATAGAAAAAATGTAAAAATAATGATAAAATAAATAAAAATAATAAGCTTAAATACGTTAAAAAAATTTGCTGTTTTTTATGTTTATTTTACTACAATTATTGGATATACTATTAATATTAAAAATATAAAAGAAAGTAGTGATATTAATGAACTTTGAGCTTTATGGCATAAATGAAGAACTATTAAAGCAATTAAGCTATGAAAGTAAGTTAGGTAAAAGCTTAAAGAATACTTTAAGGAAATTTGATAAAAAAGAGCTAATTAATGAGTTACTTGATATAAAAGAATTTTATGAAAGTACTAACTTATTAAGAAATGTTAAATTTAGCTATAGGATAAAATCAATACAATCTTGTATATTAAAATATGATAAATACTATCCAAGCACAGAACTTAACAAGTGCTATAATGACTTGTTAGGAATTAGAATAATATTAAAAGATTATAATGAAGTATTAGTAAAAGATTTAAGTATTTTTAAAGTTGCAGATATGAGAAATGGTAAGGTAAATGATGATGGATATAAAGGAATCCATTTGTATTATCAAAAAAGTAATAGACATTATCCTATCGAAATACAAATTAATTCTAAATTTGATAGAAGGTTTAATGATTGGTTACATATACATTTATATAAACATACAAAGAATAATAATATAGGAGTTTTTTTAAGAAAAAAATATGATAATAATGAAATTAAAAATGAAGATGAATTCAAGGAGGCTTTAAAAAATGTGTTATCTAGTTGCAAAAAAGTTTAACCAAGAAGGAAGTTTAGTATTAGAGGCAGAACAAGGACAAAGACTAGCCTCATTATCTAAATATTTAACATTAACAACATTAGAACAAGGAGTTCAAATAGTAACATTAAATAACTTAGAAAGCTATAAAGAATATTCCCCTTACAAAATTATTGGAGATGAAGTGGAATTTATATCAAAAGTAACAAAAATGTAGCAAATCATATAACTAGCTTGCTAAAAAACCAGATCTTAAATTAAAAACTTAAGTTCTGGTTTTTCTTTTTGAAGATTTATCATATTTTATAGTAAGGCTACATCACAACAAATAGTTGATAAACAAGATTTTTTGTAAGAGAACCTAAAAACTCCCCTATAAACTGAAAGTTGTAATTATCTCTATAAAACTACTTTCAATAATAAACCAATTATGATGAACCATATTAACACAGTTGGAATTGCATAATACCACTTCTTAGGCTTTCCATCTTTCCAAATACCTTCTGACTTCTTTTTATTTCTTTCAAGTACATCTTTAGGAATAAATTTAATAGTTATTGCTACAAGCATTGGTAATAATATAATATCATCTAAATAGCCTAAAATTGGAATGAAATCAGGCACTAAATCTATAGGTGAAAGTGCATATGCTACTGTAATACAAGCAAATACTTTGGCAATAATTGGTGTATCTTTATCTTTCAATGCCAAAAATATGGCAGGAATATCCGTTTTTAACTTTCTTGCTCTCTCTTTAAAATCCATTTATTCAACCCCACAAATTCAAATTTTATACACC
>JALFQD010000214.1 GCA_022785265.1 Clostridium sp.
ATTTATAAAGTTTTCATAAATTTTTTTTATGTTTTCTAAAATTTCATCTGAAGAACCACAGCCAACTTTTTCATCGGCTGAATCAAGAGATTCTAATATAAATTGCATATTAATTTCACTATTACTTAAGTCTGTCTCAAAGTTATCAATAAAGTTTTCATAATAGTCTTTATTATTAAATACAAAGTCTTCAAAGTCTTCATAGTCATCTCTATTTTCATAAAATTCTAAACGCATATTTTTTGCATCTTCTATGTGATTTGTATTTATTTCGTCATATATATCATATATATAATCAGTTGATAATTTTTTCCCTAATTTATCAATATTTAATATTTCTTCTACATTCATTTTTATCCCACCTTAAATTTTAAAAATCATATCTACAGATTTTCTGTATCGTTCAGCAATATCTTGATCTGATATGAGGTCATGTTTAATTTCCTCTAAAAAACTGTCTTTAAATGTTAAAAGTTTTACAAAAGCATTTTTTTCTATTGTTCCTTTTTCAGGAAAGATTAAATTAAATATATTTATAGCTATATCAAAAGTATCACAGGATATAAATTTTAGTCTAAATATAAGATCAAAATCACCCTCATTTTTAAGATTCAAATTAAGTAGTGCATTTTTAATCATTGCTATTAATTCATTATAATTTTCAGAACCAATTAAATCAGATAATTTATCAGGTAGTAAATAACTTAACCCCTTATAAATAATGTCACTCTTTTGAACGCCTTCTGCATTAGCTAATTTTTCTATATAGGCATCTACAAAAGGCGGCATTCTTATACTTGTTTTTGTTAAATTTTCTAAAAGCTTTTCTTCAACCATAGAATTATTTCTCCTTAAATCTTTATTTTAATATATTAAATTATTATTTTGTATATTTAAAATATCATAAGATAATTCAAATGTAAATATTTTTCACTTAAAGATATAAAAATTATAAGAAGAAAATAAAAAAATGTAATGATATATTTGTTAATCCCATATTTCCACAGATTGCATAAATTTCTTAATGTCATTTAGTTCTTTGCTTATAGTTTCTTGTTTATTTTCTAAGGCTTTTATTCTTTTGATGATTCCTTTTGATTTTGTCTTTGTTTTTTTAGAATTATTGATATCTGCTATCTTATTTTTCATATTATCACTCCTAATAAAATTATTATTTAAGAAAAATATAATAAAATTAAATTACTTTAAAATGATAATATCACTTTTAAATAATAAAATCAAGTATAAAAAATGAAAAAAACATAAGAAGATATACTCAACAATATTGGCTCATAAAATTACAAAAGTTTAGGGCGTATTTACGATATTATATATAAATAAGACATGAATATATTTATATTTGAATTTTATATTGTTTTATATTGACTTATTTAGAACAAAAGATGTATAATTAATTTGCAATAATAAAATAAAGGGGGAATTAAAATGTTAGATGATATAGTTTATTCATTAGAGGATTTTGCTGGGGAACACCCAATAATAACACTTTTTATTATATTTATTATAATAATGTTTATTTATGCCAATAGAGCTGATAGAAGGGACTTTGAAGATGCTAATGACTATAATAATAACATATTAAAAGACACAAAAGGTTATATTAATAGAAAGAATGCAAGAAAAAGACAAAGCAATAAAGACGATACCATAATTGCTGTAATTACTTTAATTATAATTGGAATTATAATATATAAATTAATAAATGTTGCCTAAAGGTGCAAGGGGAGAGAACATATGAATAAGAGTAAGAAAAAAATATTATTGTATGTAATGGGTTTATTAATTGTTATATCAGCTATATCATTTTTTGTTTGGAATAATACTTTTGTAAAATTTAGAGATGATAATTTTGAAAAGATAGTGAGAGAAGTTATAAACAAAACTGAAGATAAAGGAAGAATAAAAAAAGCAGAACTTAGTTCTATAAAAAAATTAAGCATTGATTCTGTAAGTATAGAAAATATTAAAGGAATCCAATATATGAAAAATTTAGAAGAACTAAGTATAACAAATATTAAATCAAATAATAAATCAAACAGTAAAAAGGATAAATCAGATAAACCTATAGATTTAAAATTATTGAAAAATCTTGATAAGCTTAAAGCAGTAACGTTTTCAAATGTATCTATAAAAAATATAGACTCATTAAGAAAAATAAAAGACTTAACTTATATGAATGTTTCAAATTCCTCATTAGATTTTAATGATATAAAAAAATTTAAGAATTTAAAAAAGCTAGTTATAACGATTACAAGTAAAAACAAAAACATAGATTCATTACAAGAATTAACATCACTTCAAGAACTTTGTATAGAATCAACTTCATGTAATGATATTTCATTTGTTAAAAACCTTAAAAATCTTGAGGTTTTAGCAATAAAAAGTTCAAACCTAAATGATGTAAATTTTATAAACAAGCTAAAAGCACTAAGAGCCCTTAAAATCATTAATTGTGTTATAACAGATGGTAAAGGTTTAGAGGATTTAGATGACGATATATATGTTAATTTTGATGGAACTGATATAAAGAATTTAGCTGAATTAAAACTGTCTAAAAAGATAAAAAAAGCTTTAAATGTAGTTGACACTCTTAGTGGAATATCCAAAATAATTAATACAATTGAAAATGAAGGACTTTCAGCAGGAATTGAAGAAGCTGCAAAAGATGTTGCTTCTAATTGGTTATTAGATATTTTGGGCATAGGAGGATTAGGATTAGTAGGAGTAGTAGCAATACCAGCAGTAACAAGAGGAATAAAAGGATTAAGAAATTCAAACATATTTGGTAAATAAGAAGTTACTTGAAAAGATTATATCTATCTTATCTTGTAGTATTGTTTTTTATGTTATAGGAGATATTCATGGCAAAGTATATAGCTTTAATTATGACTTGCAAACAGTATATATATTTCGTTCAAATTTATGAAAAAAATATAATAAAAAATTTTTTTCCATTATAAAACAAATTCATTTTAGAAACATATTCTATATTATACTAAAGTCACCACATATTTTTACATAATAAAAATCATATTTGTTAGAATGGAAAGTATTTATTTAAATTAAAAAAGTTGTATAATTTAATTTAAAGAGTCTACTTTTAGTTGATTTATTTAAGTATGTATATTTTAAAATAAATTTTATCTATGTATTAATTGGCGATAATTATAAATATTATAATAAATTTGAAAAAAGTAAAATAAATAACAATTTTAAAATTAAATATATAAAAAAGAGGAGATAATAAAAATGGATAAATATAGTTTTAAAGATACTCAAGATGGAAAAGAAATTTCTATAAAAGCTCAAGAATATAAATTTAAAGATAGAGATATTATTATAACAGCTATAAGAATGTATAGAGGTGCTCGTTATGCAGGAAGTAACATAGGATACAATCATGAAGGATATAAAGAAAATGATAGCAAAGGGATAAATTATGATGAGAATAATAATAAAACTTTTTATGCATATAAAAATGATGAACTATTATCACCTTCAGAAAATAAAAATAATCCAGCGGTAAAAGAGTTTTATGGTGATATACGAAGAGTATTAGCAGATATTATGTATGTTTTATATTTATCAAACTTCTACAAAGGAAAAATAGAGGAAATTACACTTTTCAAACAACATTATACAGATATAGAGAATGTAATATTAGATAATGAAAAAATTATATTTGAAGCTAAAAGTGATAATAATAAAGAAGTAACAATATGCTTACCAATAAGTTTAAAAGGACAAAATAGCAAATTGTCTCCATTAAGTATAGGTGAAAGTTCGGTATACTTAATGGGCGATAAAGATGAAAATATAAATTTGAATCTTTATGAGACATGTATTGTGTATAATCCTTATAGAGCTTGTCAGTTTGAAAGAAAAGCTACAATTGACCTCTTTTATGGTACTTATAATGATTTAAAGGGTATTTTTTATTATTTTAGAGATAAAATAATCCCAAAATATGCAATTAAGAAAAATGGTCAAGGTAAAATTGAATGTGTTGCAACAGATGTATGTAAAAATTATTATGATTATTCGCAGAAAATAGAGAAAAAGGAAATAGATGAAATAGATGAAATAAAATATTTAATAAAGCCTAATGAAAATATTGATTTAGGTGAAAATTTTTATAAATTTTGGAAGAATAATATTAATAATAAAGAAGCAACAAAGAAATTTGAACAAGACTTTATAGATATTGTAATTAATAGGATGCTTTATCCAGAAAAAAAAGTATTTTCAGATTATGTGAATTTTGAATTCCAAGGAGAAAGAAAAGAAAATAGTAGTAATATTTATAGATTTAATTTAATTAATAACAATAATATTATTTATGAAGCTGAGTTGAATACTATTTATGAAAATGAGTTGTTGAATAAACGAGATGAATTACATACAGATTATTGTCAAGAATTTGTAAAACTAGGTGTTGTTGAAATTAAAGTTGATAATAGTGAAATTTTTAGAATTGAACTTGGAGCAAACTATGCTGATTGGATTGTAGAATATTATAATAACAATGATAGAAAATTCAAAGTTGAATATTCTGTACTATCAAAAGTAGTAGATAGAAGGAAATTTCCTAAGTGTCCAAAAGGAAACGGAACACAATCACAAAAATCATATTATGATTGTGATATTTATTGTTTATATGAAATAAAGGAATATTTAAATGAAAATGAAAAAGCCTTTGAAAAATTTGCAAAAGAATTAAAAAATAAATGCACTGATTTACAAGTATATAATTATTTAGTTGAAAATTCGATGTCTAAAGTGAACTCTTCCTTACAAGAAATCAAGAAAATTTTATTTCCATCACCATATGTTGCTAATGATGATGTTGTAAAAAAAGTATATGAAGCAAAAAAAATTTATGAGGAAAATGGGAAAATGCCGAATTTTGCTATTATGGGAGGACCAGGTACAGGAAAATCAACTTTAGTAGATAGAATGGCTGAATGTTTTAAGGGGAAAAATAATGACAAAAAAAATGTACTTCATAAATCCACATCAGATTTAAAGGGCGCATATGTAGGACATACAGGTCCAAAAATGTATGATCTTCTTGTAAAGGCAGCAAAAAATGAACAGATTGTTTTTATTGATGAAGCATACAATTTACAAAAAGATCAATTTGGCAAAGAAGCATTAGAGATATGTCTTCCATTATTAACAGGGGATAGGGATGATATAGAATCTGCTGTTATTGGAGGAAAAAATGGAGAAACTCGAAAATATAATTTTAAGAAAGAAGGTAAAGATGTACCTGCAATTTGGTTTGCAGGATATGAGCATGAAATGAGAAAAATGCTTAGTGAAAATCCTGGATTATACAGAAGAATGATAAAGATTTCATTATCAAGTCCATCTGTAAGTGATCTTTATGAAAATTTTCTTGGCAAATTTGATGATAGCAATTTAAATTTAAAAAAGAAATTAGAAAAGTGTAAAGATGATATAAGAAATTACTTTGCTTGGGCATCTTCTAAGGAACATATTGATTATTTTGGAAATTATGCTGGAGTAGATGAATTTTATAAAACATGTAAAGTAAGAATTGATAGTAAGTTTTCTGATAAAGACGTAAGAGAAGTTGTTAATGAAATTATAGATGAAAAAAAATCAGAAATAAGAAAACAATACAAGGCGATTTTGACAGACCTTGAAAAAATAAAATTTGAGGTTCAAAGTGATATAGATACAATTTTAGAAGATGTTAAAGGAAATAAAAAAACAGTTCATGTTCTTGAAGAAATTGTGAATATGTTACTTAATCAAAAACAATATCTTCAAAAGGGAATAAATATTCCTAAAGGTGCTCTTTTAGTTGGACCACCGGGTACAGGAAAAACAATGTTAGCAAGAGCTATTGCTGGTGAAATTCAGAAAAGATATAGAGAAGCTGAAGATAAAGAAGTTAGAGTTGGATTTATATCAACAATTGCAACAGAATTAGATAATCCTAAAAAAATTGAGGCTTTATTTAGTGAAGCAGGAGAATATGATACTAGTGTTATTTTTATTGATGAATTAGATGCAATAGGAAAACAAAGGGATATTCCAGGTTCAACACCAGCATTATTAATTCAGCTAATGAAAGAAATGGATGGATTTGAAGAAAGGAAAAATATATTTGTTATGGCTGCTACAAATGCACCAGAGATAATTGATCCAGCTTTAAAAAGACCAGGACGTTTTGATAGAAATATTGAAGTAACTTATCCAGATAAAGAAGGGCGTAAAGATATTTTAGCATATTATTTAAAAAAATTAACTTTATTTAAGGAAGCATCTGAAGAAGCAGACAAAATTGCTGAAGAGCTTTCTGAAAAAACAATACAGTATGTACCAGCTGAACTGAAGAATTTAGTTAATGAGGCTGCAATACTATATGAGAATAGTAATGAAGAACAAAAAAATGGTAATAAGCCACTACATAGAAAAAATATTTTAGATGATAGTAAATTTGATTGCTTTAGAGCTGATATACTTGAAATGTTGGAAAGATTAAATGTGGGTGAATTAAATGCAAGTAAAAAAGAAAATGATTTTCAAATAGAGAGAAATAAAGGATGTTCAGCTGTAGCAATTCACGAAGTGGGACATGCTATAGTTAGTGTTTTACTTGAAATGGATCCTTTTGAAAAAATTACAATTATTGCAAGGGGAGATGCATTAGGATATGTTTCTCCAAGTGTTAAAAATAATTTGAGAACGAAAAAAGATTTTTTAAATCAAATTAGAATTTGCTTAGGTGGTAGAGTTGCCGAAGAATTATTCTATGGTGACAATATATCTATAGGGGCTGTTCAAGATATACAGCAGGCAACAAAATATGCAAATAATATGATTACTTTGTTTGGAATGTCAGATTTAATTGGTCCTATGGCTATAAAAATGAATACAAAAAGTTATTTAGGAAATACAGATGAGTATATTTGTTCAGATTCTTTTAGGTATGAAGTAGATGATGCTATTAGAAAGATTATATCAGAACAAATGAGCATAACAAGAAATATGCTTGAAGGACAAAAAACAATCATAGAAAAAATGGCAAAATATGTTTTCGAAAATGAAACAGCTACAGGAGAAGAATTTCAAAACGAATTAAAAAAAATAAGAAGTTTATTATAAGAAATTGTATTGACCCCAAAAAGTTAGATCTAAAAAAGTTTAACTTTTTGGGGTCACCTCAATATTTGGATCAAAATTTAATATTTAATTAAAAATAGATGTGATAAAATAAAGTGTAATTTAATTTTATATATAAGAAGTAGGGATGTATCTATGACTATTCGTCATTTAAAAATATTTATTGCAGTAGCTGAATATGGTGGTATGAGAAAGGCATCTGAGGTTTTATATATTTCTCAACCGTCTATAAGTCAAGCAATAATGGAGCTTGAAAAACATTATAATGTAAGGTTATTTGAACGTCTTTCAAAAAAATTATATATTACAGAGGATGGAAAACATTTATTGTCTTATGCAAAACATTTAGTAAAGTCTTTTGATGATTTAGAAACCATGATGATTGAAAGGGGGAGAAATAAAAAGATGCATATAGGAGCAAGTGTTTCAGTAGGAACTTGTCTTTTAGATGATATTTTAGAAAAGTTAGAAGAAAGGGATTCAAATATAGAAATTTTTGTTACTGTAAACAATACTTCGGAAATAGAAGAACTAATATTAAATAATGAGCTTGATATAGCTTTAGTAGAAGGAAAAATTGAAAGTGATGATATAATTAAAAAGCCTATATGTGAAGATGAACTTGTGGTTGTTGTTGGGAAAAAGAATGATTTATATAAAAATGATGTTATTGATTTAGAAAAGCTTCAAGGGCAAGATTTTATAGGAAGAGAAGAAGGAAGTAATGATAGAAATCAACTTGAACAATTTTTAATAAATAAAGGTATAAAATTAAATAAAAAGTGGAGTTGTACTAATACAGAAGCAATAAAAAATACTGTAATAAGAGGAAATGGAATAGCTTTATTATCTAAGATGATTGTAAAAGAGGAAGTTGAAAAAGGGTCATTAAAGATATTATCATTAAAAAATATAAAAATAAAAAGAGAAATAAAGCTTATTTATCATAAAAATAAATATATATCAGAAACTATCAATGAATTTATAGATGTATGCATTAATAAAGAAATATAAAAAAGTGTTAATTATTACTTTGCATTGACTTGAAGCCAGAAGGGCGAAAAAAGTAAAGTAATAATTAACACTTTAATAATATTAGATTAAAAAATCTTTTAATACATATATAATTGTACCCAATATTCCTGTTCCAAATATAATTGATATAGCACTTATTTTTTCTTTATATTTTCTTAGTAAGAATAATGAAACCCCAAATAGTCCAAATTCAATTATATGAAAATCCTTGAATTGGAATGAAGAAAAATCAGCTTGAAAAAGAGCAAGCATTAATATAGAAACTCCAGCAGAACCAATCAATGCTACTACTGCTGGTCTAAGTGAACTTAATACCGT
>JALFQD010000349.1 GCA_022785265.1 Clostridium sp.
TATTGTTTTTTATAGGAAGAAAACATGCTTCAAATATTTCTGAGGATAAAGAAGCAAGTGATATGGAATTTAAAAAGGGTATGAAATATTTTATATCTGCAGCTATAGTATCTTTTTTAACTATAATAATAATTTCTGTAGCAGCTATATTGTATATAAAATAATAAATAAAATTTAGAGCAGAATAAATATATTGTTTTGTCTTGCCTTAAATCAAAAAGGGTAAAAAGAGCAAAATAATATATTTACTCTGCTTTTTTATATTATCTACTAAACTATGGACAACTTGTTAATTTTATTAATAAATCTTAAAAAAATAAAAACTTGACAAAATAATATATTAATCATATTATATATTTAACATATATAATATGATTAATATATTATTCAACGTTTAAGAAAGGAAGTGGGTAAAGTGAAGGAATATAAAACTCCTAAAAAGCCTATTATGTATTATTACTTTATAGGTTTATTAATATTAATGCTTTTAAATTATTTTGTATTTCCTCAGTTTATGAAACACCAAGTTAAACAGGTTGATTATGGTACTTTTTTAACTATGGTTGATGAAGGAAAAGTAAATGAAGTAGAAGTTTCTACAGAAGAAATAATCTTCACAGAAAAAGATTCAGAAGGAAGAATACAATACTATAAAACAGGAATAATGAATGACCCAGATTTAACAAATCGTTTATATGAAAAGAAAGTAAAATTTTCACAAGAAATTGTAGAAAAAACATCTCCTTTAATGAGTATACTTTTAACATGGATACTTCCAACAATAGTAATTATAGCTCTTGGACAGATACTTATTAGAAATATGCAGAAAAAGATGATGGGTGGTGGAGGAAATGCCATGACCTTTGGAAAAAGTAATGCTAAAATTTATGTTGAATCCACTACAGGAATTAAATTTAAAGATGTTGCAGGAGAAGATGAAGCAAAAGAAGCTTTAACAGAAATTGTAGATTTTTTACATAATCCTAAAAAGTATACCGAGATAGGTGCAGTCATGCCAAAAGGTGCTTTATTAGTTGGCCCTCCAGGTACAGGAAAAACATTACTTGCTAAGGCTGTTGCAGGAGAAGCGAATGTGCCATTTTTCTCAATTTCAGGTTCAGAATTTGTAGAGATGTTTGTTGGTATGGGAGCTGCAAAGGTAAGAGACTTATTTAAGCAAGCTAATGAAAAGGCTCCTTGTATTGTATTTATAGATGAAATAGATACTATTGGTAAAAAACGTGATAGTGGTGCAATGGGTGGAGGTAATGATGAAAGAGAACAAACTCTTAATCAGCTTTTAACCGAAATGGATGGTTTTGATGGAAAAAAAGGTGTTATGATACTTGCTGCAACAAACAGACCAGAAGTATTAGATAAGGCACTATTAAGACCAGGACGTTTTGATAGAAGAATACCAGTAGAGCTTCCAGATTTAGCAGGAAGAGAAGCTATCTTAAAAGTACATGCAAAAAAAGTAAAATTAGAGTCAAATGTTGATTTTAATGCAATAGCTAGAGCAACCTCTGGAGCATCAGGTGCAGAACTTGCAAATATTGTTAATGAAGCAGCTTTAAGAGCTGTAAGATGCAATAGAGAATTTGTAGTTCAAAGTGATTTAGAAGAAAGCGTTGAAGTAGTAATAGCAGGATATCAAAGAAAAAATGCTGTTATTTCTCCAAAAGAAAAAGAAATTGTTGCATATCATGAAATTGGACACGCACTAGTTGCAGCAAAGCAAACAGATTCTGCACCAGTTCATAAGATAACTATAATTCCTAGAACTTCTGGAGCATTAGGATATACAATGCAGGTTGAAGAAGGAGAAAAAAGCTTACTTTCTAAGGAAGAAGCATTTAATAAAATTGCCACATTTACTGGAGGGCGTGCAGCAGAAGAATTAATTTTTGGAACATTTACAAGTGGAGCATCTAATGATATAGAACAAGCTACTAAATTGGCAAGGGCTATGGTAACACGCTTTGGTATGAGTAAGGATTTTGATATGATGGCTCTTGAAACTGTAAACAATCAATACTTAGGAGGAGATACTTCTCTTACATGTTCTCCAGAAATGGCAGGAAAAGTAGATGAGGAAGTTTTAGATATTATAAAAAGTGCACATGAAAAAGCAATTAATATATTAAAAGAAAATATTGATAAATTACATGAACTAGCACATTTTCTTTTAGAAAAAGAAACAATTACTGGAGAAGAATTTATGGATATATTAAACAAATAGATGATAATAAAATGGGTGGAATATATGGAGATTGTAGAATTTAAGAATAAGCTTTGGGATTTAGGTAGAGACTTTTCATCAAATATGGAAAAAATATTTTGTCCAATTGTTGATAAATATGGGCTTACCACTTTACAAACAAGAGTACTATCCTCAATCTTAGAAAATAAAGAGTTAACAGTTGGAGAAGTTGCTACAAAGCTAAATCTTACTGGAGGAAATGCTTCGGCTTTATGCAAAAAATTAGAAAAGAGTGGACTTCTTGAAAGAAGTCGTTGCAAGGAAGATGAAAGAAGAGTAATTTTAAGAGTTTCTAAAATGGGAGAAGAAATATTATTAGAAATGAAATTAGAAATAGAAAAAAAATTTGAAACCTTTTTAGAAAATGAAACAGAAGAATCTCTTTTAGAAGTTATTGAAGGGCTAGAAAAAGCAAGAGATTTTTTAAAAAATATTGCAGATTAAAAAATGAGCTGTTGCAAAATTAAGCTTTCTTAATGCAATAGCTCCCTTTTATACTATCAGGAAATTATATATTTTGAAAACTGTGGATAATTTGCAAAGTTAATAATAAAGCTTAATAAAAGAAACAAGTTTAAGAATTTCCTTTCCTTTAGTTAGAGCATAGTGAATATATTATTTTGTCCTGACTTGGAGCTTGTCGACGGAAGAGCAAAATAATATATTCACTATGCTTTTTTATTTCTTTTTTTCAATTATCCTAAATTCTTTAGGGGTAAGTTTATACTTAATTTTAAATAATTTAT
>JALFQD010000003.1 GCA_022785265.1 Clostridium sp.
AGTGATATGAGCATATTTGATGAACTTTATGAAGATAATAACGCTCAAAATGCTAATAAAGTTGAAACAAGCAATATAGTAGATAAAAATCAAGGTTCTTTAAATAGCAATATAGAAACAAGCAACCAGCAAACAAATACAAGTAATGAAGCTGATGATGGCTTAGATGAATTAAGAAAACAATTAGGTTTAATTTAATGATTTTACTTGTAAATTGATGTAATTTTTAAATTTGCTGAAGTTTATGGAGAAAGTTTAATTTAATGATTTTATTCATAAATTAGATTTAGGGAGTGGGGAAATGGCAGAGGATAAAGTTTATAGGTGTGAAAATTGCGGTGGGATAATGGAGTTTGATGTAAAAACTCAAACGCTTAAGTGTCCAAACTGTGAAACAAGCATACAAATAGAAAATGACAATTCATTAGTAGTTGAGCATGATTTAACATTAGATTCTAGAAGAATTGTTAAGGCTACTGAAAAACAAAGCAAAACAATGCAATGTAGTGGTTGTGGAGCTTCAATAGAAATTGGAGCTAATGATACAGCAGCAAAGTGTCCATATTGTGATTCTAGCTATGTATTAGCAGAAAGGCAGGAGGAAACTATAATTCCAGATGGAGTTGTTCCTTTTAAAATTGATAAAAATGAAGCACTTTTAGATTTTAGAAATTGGATGGGAAAAAGATGGCTTGCACCAAATGAGTTAAAAAAGCTATACCAACATGGTGGATTCCAAAGCATATATATTCCTTATTGGACTTTTGATGCTCAAGCTGATTGTCATTATACAGCAGATGGTGGTAGAGAAAGAGAAGTAAAATATAAGGACGAAAATGGAGAGGAAAAAACAAAGATAGAAGTTGATTGGTATCATACATCAGGTCATGTATCAAAATTTTTTGATGATATACAAGTACCAGCTTCATCAACTCATGAAAAGAAGTTCTTTGATGGAATCATGCCATTTAATTTAGAGCAGGTTGCTTCATATTCACCTAAATATATTTCAGGAAATTTATCTGAAAATTATAGTGTGAGCTTAGAAGATGGACATAAAGAAGCTGTTTCAGAAATGAATAGTGAATTAAGAAGTATGGCCTCTAGTGATGTATTAAAAAGATATGATAGGGTTAGGAATGTAAGGATAAGCCCTAGATATTCAAATGAAACATATAAATATCTTCTTTTGCCTGTATATTCTGTGGCATATAATTATAAGGATAAAGTATATAATGTAATGATAAATGGGCAAACAGGAAAGGTTAAAGGAGATTACCCTTATAGCAAGCTTAAAATAACAATTTTAGTTATAATTGCAATAATAATAATTGCAGGAATTGCATACTTTATGTCACAAAATTAATTATTGTATAATAGTGCTGTTGTATGAAAATATGTTGAAACAAGTAAGGAGGAATAAAAATGGGATTATTTTCAAATCAGTTTTCTAATGTAGTTGAATGGGAAGAGTATAGAGACGATCTTATGTTCTGGAAATGGAGCAATAAGGAAATAAAGAAGGGGTCAAAACTTATAATACGTCCAGGTCAAGATGCAATATTTATGTATAATGGTAAGGTTGAGGGTGTATTTAAAGATGAAGGAAGTTATGATATAGAATCACAAATAATACCTTTCTTATCAACTTTAAAAGGATTTAAGTTTGGTTTTAATAGTGGAATTAGAGCAGAGGTTCTATTTATAAATACAAAAGAATTTACAATGAAGTGGGGTACTCAAAAGCCTGTATATATGAAAGATGAAAGAACAGGAAGAGGAATTCCTATAAGAGCTTTAGGTAATTTTAGCTTTAAGTTATCAGATTATATGACATTTATTGATAAAATTGCAGGAGTAAAGCAACAATACTCTATAGATGAAGCTAAGGAAAGAATTATGTCAATTCTTCCACAAGAATTAATGAAGTGGATAGCAAAGGAAGGAAAGGATATATTCAATCTTCAAGTAACTTCAGATGCAATAGCAGCAGGAATTAAAGAAGATTTGGATATGGATATGTCTAAAATAGGTATTGAAGTTACAAACTTTGCAATAGGTGGAATAACTATTCCAGAAGAAATGGAAAAGATGATGAACACAATGTCAGCACAAGACATGGTAGATGATGTAAATAAATATCAAAGAATGAAGATGACTGATGCGATGGCATCAGGTAAAATGCAAGGTGGCGGTATGGCTGCTGATATGATGAGCATGCAAATGGGCATGATGATGGGACAACAAATGATGAACAATATGAATAATATGAACAATAATCAACAACCAAACTATCAGCAACAAAATTATCAACAAAATAACCAACAACAAAACTATCAACAGTCAAATAATCAACAACAACCATCTCAAGGTGGAAGTGGTCAAGGACCTAAATTCTGTCCAGAATGTGGAACAA